>CAVLCU010000155.1:0-4664 GCA_963661545.1 Lachnospiraceae bacterium
ACACTACAGATATAGATACAGGAGCACGTTATGTCGCAGAAGAACAAGGAATCTATAAGTAAACGTCCATGGCGGCTGGCGCCGCCCCCACCACAACTGAAAGCCAGCTGCTCCGCACTGACGTGCTCTCGCAGCTGCCGCCCGTATCCGCAATCCGGACTATCGTCCTACTTGCGGATACGGGCTTGCCCGACAAATATCCGTGCTTCGGTGCATGCTAGCATGCCCCTCAGCCCGGCTGCTTGTCGGGGCTTTCAGAGTAAAAACAGTATACCACAGAAAAACGGGAAAAGGTTGAAAAATCCCCGCCTTCGGTATAAACTAAGTCTAAAAGCGCAGGAAGGGGGGCAGCCCAGGGTGACAAGGAAGAAGAAGGGAAGGAAGGGCAGCAATTCCGGTCAGAGACAGATCCGGGGAGCTATGCTGGGCATTACCTTTGTAGTAGGCAGCCTTATGGTAGCCCTCCTGGTACAGGGGCGAGCCCTGGATCAAAGATTGGCTGCCAAGCGGCAGCAAAGCGCAGACCTGGATGCCCAGATCGGGCAGGAAGAGGAGCGAACCCAGGAGATCACAGATCTGCAGGAATATATGCAAAGTGATGAGTACCTGGAGAAGGTTGCCAAGGATAAGCTGGGTCTTGTGAGGGATGGAGAGATTATTTTCAAGGAGTCGGAATGATGCGTGAGAGAATCCTGGCCTATATCCGCAGCTATCATATGGTGGAAGAGGGAGACCTGGTATGCGTGGGCCTGTCCGGCGGGGCAGATTCCCTCTGCCTGCTGGCCATTCTGCAGGAGCTGTCTGCGGAGCTGGGGATCCGTCTGCAGGCGGTCCATGTCAACCATGGTCTCCGGGGAGAGGAAAGTGACCAGGATCAGGCCTTTACGGAGCGGTTATGCCGGGAACGGGGGATACCGCTCTTTGTTTATGCCCGCAGGGTAGGGGAGATGGCCCGGGAACTGGGGATAGGGACAGAGGAGGCCGGCCGCCTGGCCCGCCGGCAGATCTATGGCCAATGCCTGGAAGAGCATGGGGCGACCAAGGTTGCCCTGGCTCATCATCAAAATGATCTGGCGGAGACCCTCCTCTTCCATCTGGCTCGGGGAAGTTCCCTGAGGGGGCTGGGAGCCATTCGGCCGGTCAGCGGTTTCCTGATTCGCCCCCTTTTGTGTGTCAGCAGAGAGGAAGTGGAGCAGGAGCTGCAGAAGCGGGGCTTGACCTGGAGGACAGACAGCACCAATCTTCAGGATCAATATACCCGCAATGGGATTCGCCACCACCTGATTCCTGGTCTGGTGGGGGAGGTGAATCCCCAGGCTGTGAGCCATATGGCCCGGGCAGCGGAGGACCTGGCTCAGGCCGATGACTTTCTGCGGGAGGAAGCCCGCAGAAGAATGGGAGATCTGGTTTGGGAGGAAAGGGGAGGACTTTGCCTGTCTGAGAACTTTCGCAGACTTCCGGATATCCTGCAGGGTTATCTGGTGATGGAATGCCTGGAAAGCCTGACAGGGGGCAGAAGGGATCTGACCCGGGTCCATGTGAGCCTGGTGAAGGAGCTGGCAGACCGGCAGACCGGGAAAAGTATCAGTCTGCCGGGAGGCATCATGGGCCTTCGGGAATATGGGGGGATTTTCCTGGGAAGGGAGGCAGCCTTCCGGGGACAGGATTCCCCCGCAAACCAGCCCCCTGGGGCTTCCCCGGCGGAGATTGTCCTGTCGGAGGAAGCCTTGCAAGCCGGCTCCCTGGTGGATCAGCCTCTGGGCTCCGGTCGGCTTGTCTGCCGCCTTTTGCAGGGGAGGCGGCAGGGAGGTTCCCGGATCGCCCCACCCATCCCGGCGGGGGAAAAAATCCCTCAAAAAAAGTATACGAAATGGTTGGATTATGATAAAATGAAAAATGGTCTGGTCGTGAGAACCAGGAGAGTGGGAGACTATCTGGTGGTCAATGCCTCCGGCGGGAGGAAGAAGCTGAAGGATTATATGATTGACCAGAAGATTCCCCGGCAGGAGCGGGATTCCATCCCTCTTCTGGCTGCCGGCTCGGAGATATACTGGGTGGCAGGCTACCGGATCAGCGAGGCCTGCAAGGTGGATGGAGACACCAGACAGGTGCTATGGATAGAGATAAGAGGAGGTTCGTACCATGAGTGAGACAATCCGGACATTGATCGGAGAAGGGCAGGTGGCCGTTCGCATCCGTGAGCTGGGAGAAGAGATCAGCCGGGATTATGCAGGAGGAGAGATTCACATGATCTGCGTCCTAAAGGGAGGCGTTTTCTTCATGTGTGACCTGGCCAAGCGGATTGATGTGCCGGTTACCCTGGATTTTATGTCTGTTTCCAGCTATGGAAGCGAGACCAGCTCCAGCGGTGTGGTGAAGATTGTAAAGGATCTGGATCAGCCCCTGGAGGGCAAGGATGTCCTGATTGTGGAGGATATCATAGACTCCGGCCGTACCCTGGGTTATCTCATGGAGATCCTGAAAAAGCGCAATCCCAGGAGCCTTCGCCTGTGCACCCTGCTGGACAAGCCGGAGCGGCGGGTGGTGGACAATGTAGAGGTGGATTATTGCGGCTTCCAGATCCCGGATGAATTTGTGGTAGGTTATGGTCTGGATTATGCCCAGAGATACCGGAACCTGCCCTATATCGGGGTGGTGGAACTGTCCCCGGAGCAGGAATAGAAGGAGGCGAGCGGTGGAAAAGCATGCAAGAGGTTGGGGCGTTTATGCCCTGTTGATCGTTGTTTTGGTGGTCCTGTTCTTCTATGTGCCCAATCTGACGGGACAGAATAGTACCATTTCCTATTCGGATTATGAGACCATGCTGGATCAGGGAGATCTGGTCAAGGTCACCATCGACCAGAATCAGGAGGTTCCCACCGGAGTCCTCCATTATGAGACTGTCGGCGGCCAGACCGGCCGGGTGAATGTGGCGGATGTCAAGGAGGCAGAGGCAGAGCTTCGGGAGAAGAATGTGACCTATATCATGAACAATGTCTCCCGGGGAAGCCTGCTTTCCAGCCTGGTGCTCCCCATTGTGCTGAGTATCGTGGCAGTCATGGTGGTGCTGTCCCTGATGAGCCGGTCTGCCGGGGGCGGTTCCAATGCCAAGATGATGAATTTTGGCAAGAGCCGGGCTAGGATGTCCACAGATCAGGACAAGAAGATTCTCTTCAAGGATGTGGCAGGCCTGATGGAGGAGAAGGAGGATCTGGTGGAGATCGTGGATTTTCTGCGCAATCCCCAGAAATACATCCAGGTAGGCGCCCGGATTCCCAAGGGGGTTCTCCTGGTGGGGCCTCCCGGAACCGGAAAAACCCTGCTGGCCAGGGCAGTGGCGGGAGAGGCCAATGTTCCCTTTTTCACCATCTCCGGCTCGGACTTTGTGGAAATGTTCGTAGGTGTAGGCGCTTCCCGGGTGAGGGATCTCTTTGAGGATGCCAAGAGATGTGCTCCCTGTATCGTCTTTATCGATGAGATCGATGCGGTGGCACGGCGGAGAGGCACCGGCATGGGAGGCGGACATGACGAGAGAGAGCAGACTCTGAACCAGCTCCTGGTGGAGATGGATGGCTTCGGGGTGAACGAGGGGATCATCGTGATGGCCGCTACCAACCGGGTGGACATCCTTGATCCGGCTATCCTGCGGCCCGGCCGCTTTGACCGGAGAGTGACCGTGGGAGCTCCTGATGTAGTGGGCCGGGAGGAGATCCTCCAGGTTCATGCCCAGGGGAAACCCCTGGGAGACGATGTGGATCTTAGACAGATCGCCCAGACCACGGCGGGATTTACCGGGGCGGAGCTGGAGAACCTTCTGAATGAGGCTGCCATCCATGCCGCCAAGGCGGGCAAGGCCTACCTGCAGCAGGAGGATATCAAGAGCGCCTTTATCAAGGTAGGAATCGGAACGGAGAAGAAGAGCAAGATCATCTCTGACAAGGAGAAGCGGATTACCGCCTACCATGAGGCAGGTCATGCCATCCTCTTCCACGTCCTGCCGGATATGGAGCCCGTCTATACGATATCCGTCATTCCCACCGGACCGGGGGCTGCCGGATATACCATGCCCCAGCCGGAGGGGGACAATCTCTTCGATACCCGGGGCCGCATGCTCCAGAGGATTACCGTATCCCTGGGGGGACGGGCAGCGGAGGAGCTGATCTTCGACGATATTACCACGGGAGCCTCCCAGGATATCAAAAAGGCCACGGCCATTGCCCGGGCCATGGTGACCCAATATGGCATGTCCTCCAAGCTGGGTCTGGTGGCCTATGGGGATGATTCCGATGAGGTCTTCATCGGAAGGGATTGGGGACATACCAAGAATTACAGCGAAAATGTGGCCGCATCCATCGATGAGGAGGTCAGAGCCATCGTAGAGGCCTGCCACCAGAGAGCCAGACAGCTGATAGAAGAACACCGGTATGTCCTGGATGAATGCGCCAAAAGGCTGCTGACAAAAGAAAAGCTGCATCGGCAGGAATTTGAGGCAATTTTCGAGGAAGAAGAAAAACAGGGGCAGGAAGAGGACTAAAAAGTGCACAAAAATTGGTAATAAATTTTGTGCGATTTGTGCAGACATTTTGGGTGGGATATGCTATTATAATTAACGTAAAAACCCCCCAATACATTATATAGTTTTTGCTACACCCCATAAGAAGAAA
>CAVLCU010000156.1:0-4515 GCA_963661545.1 Lachnospiraceae bacterium
ACCGAATATGATGTAAAGCGGGGCCTGCGGGATTCCAACGGCAAGGGTGTCCTGACGGGATTGACGGAGATCTCCGATGTGGTGGGCTTTCAGGTGGATGAGGAAGGTCAGAAGGTACCGGCAGATGGAAGACTCTATTATCAGGGCTACAGCGTGATCGATCTGGTAAGGGGGTTCAAGAACCGCCGTTTTGGCTTCGAAGAGGTAACCTATCTCCTGCTCTTTGGCGAATTGCCCAGGAAGGCACAGCTGGATGAGTTCCTTGAGATCCTGAGCAGCTTCCGTAAACTCCCGGACGTATTTACCCGAGATGTGATTATGAAGGCCAGCAGCCCGAATGTGATGAATTCGCTGCAGAAATGTGTGCTGACCCTCTATACCTATGACAATAATCCGGAGGATACCAGCATACAGAATATCCTGCGCCAATCCCTGAGCCTGATCGCCAAGATGCCCCTTCTGGCTGTCTATAGTTATCATACCTACCGCCATTATTATCAGGGGCACAACCTCTTCATCCGCAATCCCAAACCCGATCTGTCCTTAGCAGAGAACCTTCTTCAGATGCTCCATCCGGATGGAAAATATACAGAGCTGGAGGCCAAGGTACTGGATGTAGCCCTGGTCATCCATGCGGAGCATGGAGGCGGCAACAACTCTACCTTCACCACCCATGTGGTATCCTCCACCGGAACCGACACCTATTCTGCCATAGCAGCCTCTCTGGGATCCTTGAAGGGACCCAAGCACGGGGGTGCCAACCTCAAGGTGCAGGAGATGTTTGAGGACATCAAAGCCAATGTCAAGGATTGGGAGGATGAGGAGGAGCTGCGCCGTTATCTGACTGCTATCCTGGACAAGCAGGCCTTTGACCACAAGGGACTCATCTATGGCATGGGTCACGCCGTATATACCGAATCCGACCCTAGAGCCGTCATCCTCAAGGAATATGCCCAGCGTCTTTCGGAGGAGAAGAATCTGGAGAAGGAATTCGCACTCTATGCATCCGTGGAGCGGATTGCCGGAGAATGTATTGCCAGGAAGCGCAGACTGTTCAAGCCGGTATGTGCCAACGTGGATTTCTTCAGTGGTTTTGTCTATACCATGCTGGGCCTGCCCAAGGAACTCTATACCCCCATTTTCGCCATCGCCCGTATCTCCGGCTGGTCGGCCCATCGGATCGAGGAAATGGTCAATGCCAGCAAGATCGTCCGTCCGGCCTACAAGTATGTGGGACATCACAAGGAATATGTAGAGTTGGATGATAGAAGTGGTTCCTGCTAGAAGATGGGGAATTTGCTATTCCGGTGGACGTCAAGAGATTTTACTTGACAGGCCGGAACTTCTATAGTAAGATGGCTTAGGTGATGGGGATGGAGAAGTTTGTGGTACAGTCGCTGCTCTATGATTTCTACGGCGAATTGCTGACGGACCATCAGCGACGGGTCTATGAGGAAGTGGTATTCAATGACTTTTCGGCAGCGGAGGTTGCCAAAGAGGCCGGAATCAGCCGTCAGGGAGTGCATGACATGATCAAGCGCTGCGGCAGGATTCTGGAGGAATATGAGTCCAAGCTCCATCTGGTAGAGAAGTTTTTGCATATCAGAGAGAAGGTAAGGCAGATCCAGACCCTGACTGTGGAGGAAGACCCGGAGAGTCTGGAACAGCGCATGGGGCGGATCCGGGGGATTGCCTCGGAGATTCTGGAGGAGTTGTAGGATATGGCATTTGAAAGTTTGACCGAAAAGCTGCAAAATGTATTCAAAAAGCTCCGAAGCAAGGGACGTCTGACGGAAGCGGATGTGAAGAGTGCCCTCAAGGAAGTCAAGATGGCCCTTCTGGAAGCGGATGTGAGCTTCAAGGTGGTCAAGCAATTTATCCAATCTGTGCAGGAACAGGCCATCGGTCAGGATGTGATGAATGGTCTGAATCCCGGTCAGATGGTGATTAAGATTGTCCATGACGAGATGGTCAAGCTCATGGGTTCCGAGACCAGGGAGATTGTTCTGAAGCCGGGCAATGAGGTGACGATCCTTATGATGGTGGGCCTGCAGGGTGCAGGTAAGACCACTACCGCTGCCAAGATCGCCGGCAAGCAGAAGGCCAAGGGGCGCCGTCCCCTGCTGGTGGCCTGCGACATTTACCGGCCGGCTGCCATTACTCAGCTGCAGCTGAATGGGGAGAAGCAGGGCGTGGAAGTATTTTCCATGGGAGATAAGCAAAATCCTGTAGATATCGCCAAGGCTGCTGTAGAGCATGCCAAAGCCAGAGGAATGAATCTGGTCATCCTGGATACGGCAGGACGGCTTCATATCGATGAAGATATGATGCAGGAGCTGGTGGCCATTCGGGAGGCAGTGGGGGTAGATCAATCCCTCCTGGTGGTGGATGCCATGACCGGACAGGATGCGGTGAATGTGGCGGAGACCTTCAATAATAAGGTAGGAATTGATGGCGTTGTGCTGACGAAGCTGGATGGGGATACCCGAGGCGGAGCGGCTCTGTCCATCAAGGCCATCTGCGGAAAACCCATTTTTTATGTAGGTATGGGGGAGAAGCTCTCTGATCTGGAGCAATTTTATCCAGATCGTATGGCTTCTAGAATCCTGGGTATGGGGGATGTCATGAGCCTGATTGAAAAGGCTCAGGCTAATCTGGATGAGAGTAAGGCTCTGGAGATGGAGCAGAAGCTGCGCAAGGCCCAATTTGGCTTCGATGACTATCTGGAGAGCATGAATCAGATGCGCAAGATGGGAGGAATCTCCAGCGTTCTGGGTATGCTGCCGGGTATGGGCGGCAAGATGAAGGACCTGGAAAGCATGGTAGATGAGAAGGATCTGGCTCGCAAGGAGGCTATGATTTATTCCATGACCCCGGCGGAGAGAGCCAATCCGGATCTTTTGAATCCCTCCAGGAAGAATCGAATTGCCAAGGGGGCGGGGGTTCCCGTGGCGGAGGTTAATCGCTTCGTCAAGCAATTTGAGCAGACCCGCAAGATGATGAAACAGATGCCCGGTATGATGAAGGGCAAGAAAGGCAAGTTTGGAGGCTTCAAATTGCCGTTTTAACGGCCGTTTGTTCTCAAAATAGATGACTTTTTACAGGGAGGTGAATAAGAGATGGCAGTAAAGATTCGTTTAAGAAGAATGGGACAGAAGAAGGCACCCTTTTATAGAATCGTTGTAGCAGATGCCAATTCCCCGAGAGACGGCAGATTTATCGAGGAGATCGGTACCTATGATCCCAATCAGGACCCCAGCGTATACAGCGTGAACGAAGAGGCAGCGAAGAAGTGGCTTGCGAATGGCGCTCAGCCGACAGAAGTCGTTGGAAAGATCTTCAAGCTGGCAGGCATTGAAAAGTAAGCTCTGGGCGGAGGTATCTTGTAATGAAAGAATTGGTAGAAGTAATTGCAAAATCTCTGGTTAACAATCCCGATGAGGTAGTAGTTACCCAGACGGAGAGCGGCAATGATCTGCTGATTGAATTGAAGGTTGCGCCCTCTGACATGGGAAAAGTGATTGGAAGACAGGGACGGATTGCCAAGGCGCTTCGGTGCCTGGTGAAGGCTGCCTCTTCCAGGAGCGATAAGAAAGTGGTAGTTGAAATTCTGCAATGAAGGGACAGACTGCCTTGTGCAGCTTCTGCCGGCAGGCGGCCGGAAGGTTTCGTAAAGGGAACTCTCCGGCCGCTTTTTTGTATCAGGCTTTTGCCCTTTGCCCTGGCTGGGTGGGCAGCTGACCAGGTTTGAGGCTCATGGGACGGTTGGATCCAAAGGGAGGCAGGAAGAAATGGAGCAATTTCTTAAGGTGGGAGTCATCACCTCCACCCATGGAATCCGAGGGGAGGTCAAGGTCTTTCCCACCACAGACAATCCGGAGCGGTTTCGCTCTTTGAAGAGTCTCCACCTTCAGACCGGGAGGGGCAGGCAGGAGCTGGAGATAGAGGGAGTCAAGTTTTTCAAACAAATGGTGATTCTCAAATTCCGGGGCATTGAGTCCATCAATGAGGTAGAGCAGTATAAGGGCTGCGAATTGTATGTTCCCCGGGAGGAGGCAGTGCCCCTGGAGGAGAATGAATACTATATCGCTGACCTGATCGGTATGGAGGTTTATACGGAGGAGGATCAGCTTCTGGGAATCCTTGGGGATGTGATGGAAACCGGCGCCAATGATGTCTATTGTGTGGAAACCAGGAATTACGGTGAAGTCTTGATTCCTGCCATCAGACAGTGTATTATGAAAGTGGATGTAGAGGCAGGGAAGATGATGGTACATTTGCTTCCCGGTCTGATACAAGATAAGTAAAGAGTAAACGTCCATGGCGGCTGACGCCGCCTCCACCACAAATGAAAGCCGACTGCTCCGCGCTGCGCGCTCCCGCAGTCGCCGCCGGTATCAACAATCCGCCCTATCGGGCTACTTGTCGATACCGTCTTGCCCGTCCGATGTCTGCGCAGCTGTGCAAGCCAGCTTGCCCATCTGTGCATCCGCCGTCCGGGGCTTTTAGAGTAAA
>CAVLCU010000157.1:0-4446 GCA_963661545.1 Lachnospiraceae bacterium
CTGTGGTATGCGAGCATCCCACAGCTTGTGTCTGCCGTCCGGGGCTTTCAGAGTATATTGTGGATTTTTCTGGTGACAAGCGCTGGAAAATGGCATATAATGGAACTATTCATAAAGAACGTCAGGGAGGTTATAGAAAATGGCAGGAATTATCAAACGTTTCAAAGACATTATGTCAGCTAACATCAATGCCTTGTTGGATAAGGCAGAGGATCCGGAGAAGATGATAGATCAATATCTAAGAGATATGGAGAGTGATCTGGGCAAGGTGAAGGCGGAGACGGCTGCAGTGATGGCAGAGGCTACCCGATCCAAGAGAGAGCTGGATGAGTGCAATGCAGAGATTGAGAAGATGCAGAAGTATGCGGAGAAGGCGCTGACCGCAGGCAATGAGGGGGATGCCCGCAAGTTTCTGGAGAAGAAGGCTCAGCTGTCCAAGACCCAGGTGACTCTGCAGCAGGCAGCGGATTCCGCGGCCTCCAATGCAGAGAAGATGAGGGAGATGCATGATAAGCTGACCAAGGATATTGCCAGCCTTAACGACCGCAAGGCTTCCATCAAGGCCAAGGTGGCGGCAGCCAAGGCGCAGCAGAGGATGAATGATCTGACCTCCAAGGTGGGCAAGGCCAGCAGCATGACGGACGGATTCTCTGCTTTTGACCGGATGGAGGCCAAGGCAGATCGGATGCTGGATGAGGCTAATGCCATGGCAGAGCTGAATGCCCCCTCGGCGGAGGATGTCAGCATCGAGGATCTGCAAAGCAAGTATGACTCAGGTTCTACTTCAGAGGTGGATGATGAGCTGGAGGCCCTGAAGAAGAAGATGGGAATGTAAGAGAAGCATCCGGAAGATTCCCAAGGGGCTCATACAGGCTTCCTTCCGGGATGGATACAGAGCGGTTTGAAGAGAAGAGACAGGGACGAAGGCTGCCCAGGCAGCTATGAGGATTTAGATTATGAGTGAACAGACTTATAAATGCAGCGGGTGCGGAGGCACCATGGAATTTGATGCGGCTTCCCAGGCTCTGAAGTGTCCCAACTGCGGCACAGTCATTCCCATTATCAATGACCAGAGCAAGGTGGTGGAGCATACCCTGAATCGGGCCAGCATGAATAAGATCCGGGTAACGGAGAAGACCTCCCATACCATGGAATGTAAGAGCTGCGGAGCCAAGGTAGAGGTGGAGGCCACCTGTACAGCTACGGAATGCCCCTATTGTGGCAGTACCTACGTATTGGCGGAAAAACAGGAGGAAGTGGTGATACCGGACGGGGTCATTCCCTTCCAGATCGACCAGAATCAGGTAGGGGAGATCTTCCGGGATTGGATAAAGAAGCGGTGGCTGGCCCCGGGGGCTTTGAAGAATCTCTATCAAAAGGGCAAGCTGCAGGGAATTTATCTGCCCTATTGGACCTTTGATGCCCAGGCCAACTGTTATTATACCGCCCAGGGCGGACGAACCCGGACCGAGACCTATAAGGACAAGGACGGAGAGACCCGGACCAGAACCCATACGGATTGGTATTTTACCAGTGGCACCGTCCATAATTTCTTTGATGATGTCCTAGTGCGGGCCTCCCAGAAGCTGGACAGCAGCCTGCTGGCTCGGATTGAACCTTTCCAGACAGACAAGGCGGCCTCCTATGCCCCGGAATATTTCTCCGGATATGAGGCGGAGTGCTGCAGCAGAGATCTGCAGGATGCCCACAGGGAAGCCCGTCAGAAGATGGAGCAAACCCTGCATCAGATGGCAGAGCAGGATGTCCTGCGGCGCTTTGATTCCGTGCGGGACGTGCGACTGCGGCCGGAGTACAGTGAGGAGACCTACAAGCAGCTGATTCTGCCCATCTACTCTACCGCCTATGATTTCAAGGGCAAGCAATATACGGTTTTGATCAACGGTCAGACCGGCAGCATCCGGGGAGGATATCCCAAGAGTCCTGCCAAGATCCTCCTTCTGGCGGCCGGAGCTGTGGCAGCCTTTGTCCTGATCTATTGGCTGCTGTGGGGCAATGAAGGCAGCGGATCCGCCTATCTGCCGGATCCGGAACCGGGCTATACCCTGGAGGAGACCTATGGGCAGGCCCTGACGGCCAGGGCAGACATAGGAATCTACGGTCAGGCAGGGGAGGAGGAAGCCCCGGAGATGGAGGAAGATTGGACGCCGGTGACTTCCAGCCAGGTATTCGAGTGGTAAGAAACAGCCAATGATTTCTCCGGAGATAGGAGCAGGAGGATATAAGATATGGGTTTATTCAGCAATCAATTTGCAAATGTAGTAGAATGGGAGGAGTATCGGGATGATGTGCTCTTCTGGAAGTGGAGCAATCGGGAGATCAAGAAGGGCAGCCGCCTGATCATCCGTCCCGGCCAGGATGCTATTTTCCTGTATAATGGCAAGGTGGAGGGTATTTTCCAGGATGAGGGCAGCTTCGACATCGAGTCCCAGATCGTCCCCTTCCTGTCCACCTTAAAGGGCTTCAAGTTCGGCTTCAACAGCGGCATTCGCGCTGAGGTGCTTTTCATCAATACCAAGGAAATGACGGTGAAATGGGGGACCAAGAGTGCCATCAACATCCCGGCTCCCAACCTGCCGGGAGGTATGCCCATCCGAGCCTTCGGGACCTTCCAATGCAAGATCGCGGATCACGGCGTGCTGATTGACAAGATTGCAGGTATCCGCCAGCAATTTACCATCGACGATGTCAAGGAGCGAGTGGTATCCATGCTGGACCAGCTGCTGATGAAATGGATCGTTCGGGAAGGCAAGGATATGTTCAACCTGCAGGCCAACGCCTATGACATTTCCAAGGGAATCTGCGAGGATCTGGATATGGAGATGCAGAAGATCGGCATCGGAATTCCGGGCTTTGTCATTTCCAATGTCAGCTATCCGGAGGAGATCCAGAAGATGGCGGAGAAGGTAGCTTCCCAGAGCATGATCGGCGATATGGGCAGGTACCAGCAGGTAGCCATGACAGATGCCCTGTCCAATGGCAATTCCGCCGCCGGCAATATGGCTGGAACCATGGCCGGCATGGGGGTAGGAATGGCCATGGGACAGCAGATGGTCAATCAGATGCAGGGACAGATGCAGGGATTTGGCGGTCAGCCCCAATACCAGCAGATGCCAGGCTATGGCCAGCCCCAATATCAGCAGGCGCCAGGCTATGGCGGCCAGCCTCAATACCAGCAGACACCAGGCTATGGCGGCCAGCCTCAATACCAGCAGACATCCGGTTATGGCAGCCAGCCTCAATATCAGCAGGCTGGGCAGGAGCAGACGCAGCAGCCTCAGACTTCTCCGGAGACGAGTGGGGAGGGTCAGGCACCCAAGTTCTGTCCCAATTGCGGAACCAAGACCCAGGGAGCCAAGTTCTGCCCCAATTGCGGATCTAAGCTGGCTTAAAGAGACATTTGCAAAAGGGTGGACAGACAGATGAAGATATTGGAAGATCGAATCCGCAAGGATGGAATCGTAAAAGCAGGAAATGTATTAAAAGTAGACAGCTTTCTCAATCACCAGATGGACGTGGATCTCTTCAACGAGATGGGCAGGGAGTTCAAGAGACTTTTTGCCCATGCCCCCATCAACAAGATCCTGACCATCGAAGCCTCGGGCATCGGGATTGCCTGCATCGTGGCTCAGCATTTCCATGTGCCGGTGGTCTTCGCCAAGAAGACTCAGAGCATCAATATAGACGGAGAGGTATATTCCACCAAGGTGGAATCCTTCACCCACAAGCGGATCTATGATGTAATCGTATCTAAGAAATACATTCAGCCCAGTGACCATGTGCTGATCATCGACGACTTCCTGGCCAACGGCTGTGCCGTGCGGGGTTTGATCGACATGATCCAAAGCGCCGGCGCTACGGTGGAAGGGGTGGGAATTGCCATCGAGAAAGGCCAGCAGTCCGGCGGGAGCCAGCTGCGCCAGGATGGAATTCGGGTAGAATCCCTGGCCATCATAGAGAGCATGGACGAGAAGACAGGCCAGATTCGCTTCCGGGGAGAGTGAGGAAGAGCCTATGAAATGTCCCTTTTGCAACCAGGATAATACAAGAGTGGTAGATTCACGGCCGGCGGAGGACAACAGTGCCATCCGCCGCCGCCGCATGTGTGACGAATGCGGCAAACGCTTCACCACCTATGAGAAGGTGGAGACCATCCCCCTTATCGTCATCAAGAAGGATCAGAATCGGGAGCAGTATGACCGGTCCAAGGTGGAGGCAGGCGTGCTTCGAGCCTGTCATAAACGACCTGTATCTGCCCAAAGTGTCAGCGATCTGGTAGACAAGGTGGAGAACTCCCTTTTCAACCGGGAGGACAAGGAAATTCCCAGCACCGTCATCGGGGAGCTGGTGATGGATCGCCTCAAGGATCTGGATCCGGTGGCCTACGTGCGATTCGCTTCGGTATATCGGGAGTTCAAGGACGTGAAT
>CAVLCU010000158.1:0-4446 GCA_963661545.1 Lachnospiraceae bacterium
GTTAACAGCTACCGATTGCCCGTATCGGCCGGCGGACATCTCGTTCATCATCAGGGTTCCGAAGGATTCTGTCGCATTGCCTGGGCCTCCGCCTGTCATGACATAGATCAGGTCAAACATCTTTAATCCATAGATCAGGCTGAAGAGAATATTGACATTGACCGTCGGCATGATAATGGGCAGGGTGACATGGCGGAAGATCTGCCATTCCGATGCACCGTCCAGCTTGGCCGCTTCCACATAATCCTGGGAAACCGACTGCATGCCTGCCAGGGTGATGATAATGGCATAACCGACATTGCGCCAGATCTCTGCCACTGCGATGGAGAATACAGCTGTTCCCCGGGAGCCCAGCCAATCTACCGGATCTATCCCGAAGAGGCCCAGGATCTCATTTAAGAGGCCATGTCGCGTCTGGAATAGGGCACTGAAGATCAGACCTACCACCAGGGCGGAGAAAATGGAGGGCACAAAGTAAACGGTACGAAGTGCCGTCCTTGATCGGATATTTCGATTCAGAATGTATGCAAAGACAAAGCCCAGGATGGTAACCACCACCGTCTTTGCCCCTGCGTAAATCAGTGTGTTGACCAGGGCGACCGGCACCTTGGAGTTGGTAATGACACTGATGATGTTGTCCAATCCAACGAATTTAAGTCCCGATGTCCTGGCAGCACTCCAATTCGTAAATGCATAAGCATATCCAATTGTGGATGGAATAATGAAGAAGATAACAAATACAATGGCTGGTATGGCAGCCAGGGGAAGGGGATATATTTTTTTCCTGTTCATGACACCTCCGGAACAGGGCCTTGGCGTATTATTCCGAGAAGGACTCCAAGGTAGCGATACGATCTGCGTCAATATAGGCAATGCACTCCTCAATGATCATATCCCCGGACATGAGCTGAATGAGAGCCTTGGCGCCTTCATTCTGACTGAAGCCGATAATCTTGGGATTCGCAATGGAGGCCCGTAGTAAGGTATCTACATTTTCCTTATTCTCCTGGTACATCGTAGAGGTAACGTTTGTCGTCTGTCCTTTGAAGACAGAGGAGGTGGAAATTCCATCAAAGGCCAGGTTGTAGTTGTCCGGATTCGCCATGAATGCGATAAACTCCTTGGCGGTTTCTACCCTCTCGCTGTTCTTGTTTACCAGGAAGAGGTTCAGGTTGCCGCCTTCATAAGTTCCTTCCTCACAGGTTCCCATGAACATGGGCATCATGCCGAAATCTTCCTTGGTATAATCGTAGGATTCGTTGTCATAATCGGTATCAAACCAGGTATCCCAGACAAAGATCATGGCTGCCTCGCCGGTTCCCAGAACCTCGCTGCAATAATCCCAGGAGTCTGATGCAAAGGTCTTGCCAAAGTATCCCTTATCTGCCGAACTCTTGAACCATTCACACATAGCTGTGAACTCCGGAATATCTGCATAGGTCATCTCGCCGGCATTCAGCTTCTCGATGTAGTCCGGATGCTCTTCCATTACCGGATCAAGTGCAAACTGATAGAGAACCGGCCAGGTATCACCCCCTGCCAGATAGATGGGCTGAATACCTTTTTCCAGGAGCTTGTCACACAGGGCATCGAATTCTGCCTGAGTGGCGGGAATCTCAAGCCCCAGCTCTTCCAAAAGAGTTTTGTTATAGAAGCAACCGGAGTTGGATGCCTCCCAGAAGGGAAGACCTACGATCCTGTCATCATAAGTGGCCTGGGACAGGGAGCCTGTGGTAAGATCCTCTACCCATTCCGCATCAGACCAGTCTACAAAATTCTCTTTTGGATTGAAGTTCTTAAGACCGGTGTTGCCAAAGTGTACATAGATGTCCGGAATATCTCCTGTTGTGAACTTGGTCAGGGCAATGGCCTCTGCATTGGAGGTTTCCAGCCCCTGCTGGTCAATCTTGTTGCCTGTCTCCTTCTCATACAAGTCGATTATTTTCTGAATATAGGACTTTGCCAAGTCATCTGCGTTCATGTAGAGGGACAGGGTAATACCGCCGCTCTTTGCAGAGGAATCCTTCTCAGCCGAAGCGCTCTGGGCAGAAGAGCCTCCGGCGTTAGAATGACCGGAATCAGAGCTTTTGCATCCGGCCATGGCAGACAATGTCATGACACAGGTCAATATCAGTGCTAGTTTCCTTTTCATCTTCTAATCCTCCTTCTCATTTAGGGCCTCTTGCTTGTTTCAGTTATATTGTACAAAACATCCTGTGGGGAATCCATGGAGAAAGGGAAGTTTTCCCATGCATTATTCGGAACAGGGCAGAAGAAACCGTTTTTTTGCTTGTTTTTCGACTCTCTTATGCTATAATACCATCAAGTATTCTCTGGAAAAGTGCCACAGGACTGCTGGAGACTAAGGGATGTCTGATTACCACAAGGGATGGATATCTAAGGGGGCCCAGGTATCGGTGAGGAGGGTTTATGAAATTGCAGAAAGGGACCAAGGTTAGCTTCAAAAGTAGATTCCAGCGAGTCAGAAGGTTTTCTTTGCAGAAAAAACTATATCTTTCCTGTCTCCTGATGGACCTGGCCCTGCTTGCCATATGTACCTTTATTTTCTACCATTATACCACTGATTCCCTTAGGAGAAATATGCACGATATCCTAACAGGCAATACTTCCCTGCTCTCCAGCCAGCTGGATGCCATGCTGCAGGCAGGGGACAAGAGTCTGAAGGAACTTCAGACAGACAGTGCCCTTCTTGCCTCGGCCAGGAAAATCACGGATTCTCCCCGAAACTATTTTCTGAACCATCTCCCTGACAAATATACCTTTCAGTCTTGCTTCCGCTCCCTTCTGGTCTCTCAGGAGATCAAGGGTTCCATCAGTTACCTGAGCCGTTACTACGATGAGGTAGGCGAGGATTACGCCTACGGCGCACATCGGACGGTTGGAAAGGAGCGGCTGCAGGAGAATCCGGTCTTAAATGAGCTCCTGGATGGGTCTTTCTATGTGACCTATGCTCCGCCCCACCAGAGCTATTGGAAGGAAGATCAGCTGGTCTTCTCGGTGATTCGTTCCATGCGAGACACCCACAAAAAGTACGGGATCTTGATTCTGGATTACCATATTTCCTCTATCACAGATCTTCTGAATCTTTTCGATCCTGCAGGCAGCTACTCCATCACTCTGGTGGATCAGGAGGGGAATCTTTGCTATTCCACCAATGCCGACCTGGATTCGGAAGCCTTCCTGACCAACTACCAAAGGGCAAGAGAAAGCGCCAGGGACAACCTTTTTTCCTATGACAGTGACTGCATTTCCTGCTTTCAGACCTCCCCTTTGACCGGCTGGTCCTTTGTTTTATCTTATGACACTGACAGCTTGAGGGATTCTCTGCAGAATATGCTCTTTATCAGCCTTGTACTGTTTCTTTCCCTCTTTGCGGTTACTTCCTTCTTCCTCTTTTTCGTCACCCACACCCTGACCAGGCCCCTGCAGAAGCTGACTGCCCAGCTTCAGGCTCTGGAACCTGGTGAAAATATCACCATCCAGGAGGACAACACCAGCAACGAGGTGGCAACCCTGACCAATTCCATCCAGACCTTCCTGTCTGAGATTCACGCTCAGAACAGACTCCTGATGGAGGCCAGGCATCGTACCATACAGGCTCATTATGATGCCATGGAAGCCCAGCTGAATCCTCATTTTCTCTACAACACTCTGTCCGTCATAGGGATGACGGGACTTCTCTCCGGCAGCAATACCGTATGCAACATGTGTAATGAACTGGCCAGCCAGCTTCGTTACTCCCTCTCTTATACCGGTCAGCCTGTCACCTTAGAGCAGGAGATTGCCAATACCAGAAGCTATCTCTACCTGATGAAACAGCGTTACGAGGAGAATCTGCAGTGTGAATGGGAGATTGACGAATCCCTGAATTCCCTCTCTGTCCCAAAACTGATCCTGCAGCCCCTGGTGGAGAATTGCTTCCAGCACGGTTTCCAACAAACCGAATGTGAGATTGAACCGCCTTGGATGATCCGGATTTCTTCCTACTGTGACCTGGAGCGCTGGTACCTGTCCGTAGCCAACAACGGGGCTCCCTTCCATCCGGAGAAGCTGGAAGCCCTCCGTCAGCGAATCGCTCATTACAAAAGTCTGGATCATTGGATGGAGAATGCCGAACATATGGTGCAGCGCCAGGGCTTTGGCCTGGAAAATACTGTTCTTCGTCTCAATGTCTATTATTACGGTAAAGAATTCTCCCAGGTATCTTCCCAGGGTGCCTATACCCGGATTACCATCGGAGGCCCCCTGCATCCGGAGAAAATCTTTAATCGCCAATAGGGGAGGTCAAAGGAAAGCTTATGATACGTGTTTTGATTGTGGAAGATGAAATTGTCATTGCCCGGGGCCTGTCTTTGATGATCCGTCAAACCCATCCGGATTTTCAGATCCTGGGGATTGCCCGAAATGGCAAAGAAGGCTTAAAGC
>CAVLCU010000159.1:0-4361 GCA_963661545.1 Lachnospiraceae bacterium
CTGAAGAAGGCCGGATATACCAAGGAGATGATCCAGGAGCATATCCATCAATATGTCTATCATGAGGTTCCCATGGTTCGCAACCGTGGTTTGGTTCCGGTTCGTCCCAAGGAGTGGGAGAATCGTCATCCCCTGCCTGTCACCCGTACTCCCAAGGATGTGGAGGTTGTTGTCATCGGCGGACGTGGCGGTCACTCAGGAGTCATTCTTCCCTGGGCCCTTCACAGCGAGGGCTGCGTAGAGGCTCTGAGACTTCCGGATGGAACCATTGCGAAATCCATCGAGGATTTCAAGAAGAAATAAGGAAATACCTGGCAAAGGAGAAGGATTATGGGATATGATACCAAATATGATGTAATCGTCTGCGGAGGAGGCACCTCCGGTGTCGCAGCGGCGATTGCCAGTGCCAGAAATGGTGCGAAAACTCTTTTGATTGAAAAAACAGGTGTACTGGGAGGCCAGATGAGCCTCTCGGGACCTCCTGGATTTGCCTATGCGAGACTCTTTAATTCCCAGGGCAAACGGGATGTCGGGGGAATTGTAGAGGAGACCTATCAGCGCCTGCTCAAGAGCGGCCACGCTCTGCCTGAGTGGCGGAGCCCCATCCGTGAGAAGGCGGCTTATACCTTTTCTTACATCGATCCGGATTGGTGGGTAGCCCTGGTCTTTGAGATGATGGAAGAAGAAGGGGTCGATCTGCTGCTGGATTCCCTGGTAGTAGGTGTGGAGAAAGATGGAGACACCATTACAGGTGTTGTGGTAGAAAATGCCAATGGCCGTAATACCATTCAGGGTCAGGTGGTGATTGACTCCACCGGCGAGGGTTATGTGTCCATGCAGGCTGGTGCCGAGACAGAGTGTGTAGACAGAGATACCATCCAGCCCCATACCCTGGCTTTTACCGTAGATGGAGTGGATTGGGAGAAGCTTTTGACATACATCCGTACCAACCCGGAGCAGTTCTCCTTCAAGCAGCTGATTTTCCCCTACGAGAATGCCAATACCATTGACGAAGTAAGGGATATGTACAGAAAATGCTATAACGTTACGGAGCTGGGGGAGATCATGGGCTTCTATGAGCTGCGGGATATGGCTCTGAAGAATGGGGACTGGCATCCCTACTCGGGAGCAGGCTTCTTCCTGACCCCCAAGGAGGGGGGACATATCCAGGCACATTTCCAGCATTCCTCCCAGGTGGATCATGCCCTTCCTACGGATGCATGGGATCTGACCAAGTGTAATATTGAATGCCGGAAGCAGAATATGATTGCCTGGAGATTCTTCAAGAATTATGTGCCCGGATTTGAGCATGCTTATATCACCAGAACCTGCACAGAGCTTCGGCTGAGAGAAGGTCCCCGTATCGTAGGCGAGTATGTTCTGACCAGAGATGACGTGGCGGAATGCCGTCAGTTCCCGGATACCATCGGAAAGAGCTCCTTCAAGGCGGGCGGCTATCATGTGGCCGCTATGGATACCCTGGCTGTATGCCACGACGGCAAGAATGATATGGCCTTCCCCAAGGACGGCGGCTCCTATGATATTCCTTATCGCTGCCTCCTGCCCAAGAAGATCGAGAATCTGCTGGCAGCCGGAAAGTGCGTATCGACAGACCGTCCGGCTTATCTGAGATATCTGCATCAGACCATGGTAACCGGCCAGGCAGCCGGAACAGCAGCAGCCCTGTCTGTGAAAAAGGGTATCACCCCCAGGGCTTTGCAGGCAGACATCAAGGAACTGCAGGACAACCTGCTGGGACAAGGAGCAGTCCTCTTCGAGACCAGATAGAATGTGACAATTGAATAAGCAATCCTCCAAGGCAGGAACCTGTGCAGCAAGCAGGTTCCTGCTTTTTTACCCAGCCCCCTGCTCTTGGCAGGAAGACAGGCTTTTGATGCACAAAGATAGGAAAAAATCAGGATAGGAAAATTGTATGCCGTGTACATGGTTGTCAGGGGCTCTTTGCATTACAATAATTGCAAGGAGATGGTGCCATGAAATTTTTAATTGTAGGAGGATTTCTGGGTTCCGGAAAGACCAGCTTTATTCTGCAATTTGCCCGTTATATGCTGGAGGAGAGAGGAATTCAGAAGGTAGTGATCCTGGAAAATGAGATCGGAGAGATTGGTATTGATGACAAGATTCTCTCTGGATCGGGCTATCAGGTAAGAGGTTTATTCTCCGGCTGTGTCTGCTGCACCATGTCTGGGGAGCTGCCCATCAATGTGCGGCGGATTCAGAAGGATCTGGATCCGGAATGGATCATTATGGAGGCGACAGGAGTGGCATTTCCCAACAGTATCCGACAGAACCTCCAGGAATCTTTAGGGATTCCTGCCCAGATTGTCTGTATTGCTGATGCCCAGAGATGGGAGAGATTGGTCAAGCCCCTGGCTCACCTGCTTCCCCTTCAGCTGGAGGGAGCGGATCTGGTCTTGCTCAACAAGTCTGATCTGGTGAATCCGGAGGAACTGGAGGCTGCCCGGGAAAGCATATGCAGCTGCAACTGTCAGACCTCTCTGGTATCTACCAGCACCATAGAGGGAATTCCTCAGGAGGTATTTGACCAGATTATGGAATGGGGGAAGGGACGATGAGGGAAGACGGCAAGCACGACCATGACCATATCCAAGGCTGCGCCCAGGGTCATGGCCATACTCACGGGCATGATGAGGATCACGACCACCCCCATGACCACGGTCACTGCGGTGATCACGACCATGCTCATGGGCAGGACCACCATCATGGCCACCACCATGGTTCCTCCCATGGAACCTTCCATATTTCCCATCATGAGGGGGCACTGATTGGCAGTGTCCATGGACGTCTGCCCTGTGGGGATTTTGATCAGGCTCAGGCAGCCTTGGTGGAGCTGGCTCATAGGATTCAGGATGAGATTTGTAAGCAAGGCGGTATTGTGGGACATATCAAGTTCATTATCAACAGCCCGGAGCGCTGCTGTCAGATCTCTCTGACGGGGGCTGAGGATCATATTCGATATTTTGATAGGGATTCCTGCAGCGTAGAGGGGGTTGTGATTGTCTTTCTGATAACAGAGGACAGTCTGCACCAGATTCTTCAGGAGACGGTTGGCGTCCAGCTGAAGGAATCATCCATGTAAAGACAGATCGGGACTTTTAAGGTTCCGGTGCCTATTTTGAACGATCAAACAGTAGAAGGGAGAAAATGTTATGTTAACAGCCAGAGAAAATTTCTTTGAATGTATTCAGGGAGGGAACCCGGATCGGTTTGTGAACCAGTATGAATTTATCAAGCTTTTGATGAATCCCACCGCCTTCCAGAGTCCATTTCTGAAGAAGGGAGATCCGGATCAGAAGAATGCCTGGGGAGTGACCTACAGCTTTCCCGCCAATGTGCCGGGAGGCTTTCCGGTACATACGCCGGATAAGATTGTGATCCAGGACATTGAGCATTGGCAGGATTATGTACATGCCCCTACTCTGGATATGCCGGAGGAGCATTGGGATATGTGCAAGCAGATGTTTGATGCGGTGGACACTACCAAGGCCCTCAAGGCAGCCTTCGTAGCTCCTGGCCTCTTTGAACAGTGTCATCATCTGGGAGAGATTGTGAATACCCTTACCAATCTGGCAGAATATCCCGATGAGATGCATGATTTGATCAAATATCTGAAGGATTATGAGCTGCAGCTGGCAGAGCTCATCTGCAGTAAGCTCCACCCGGATGCTCTCTTCCACCATGACGATTGGGGCGGTCAGAATACCACCTTCATGTCCAAGGGCATGTTTGAGGAGTTTTATGTAGAGCCCTATAAGGAAATCTACAAATACTATCATGATCACGGGGTAAAGGTGATTATTCATCATTCCGACAGCTATGCTGCCACCCTGGTGCCCTGCATGATTGAGATGGGCATCGATGTATGGCAGGGCTGCTTCTCTACCAACAATCTTCCGGAGCTGATCAAGAAGTATGGCGGTCAGATTTCCTTCATGGGAGGCATCGAGAATTGCCTGGTAGACCACGAGGGCTGGAACAGGGAAGAGATTCGTCAGGTCATCGAGAAGACCGTTGCGGAGTGTGGTATGAAATATTTCATTCCCTGCATTGCCCAGGGAGGACCCGGATCGGTATTCCCCGGCGTCTACAAGGTGATGGGAGAAGAGATTGATAAGTACAATAGTGAGCATTTCGGCTGGAAGCTGGAGGATATCGAATCCCACCGTCTGCCGGAAGAGATTATGTTCTGATTGGATTTCATCCAAGTCATCTATGCAATAGGAAGAAGGAAGAGCCTGGGTCTTTTGACCCAGGCTCTTGTTTCAGTGCGCCTGGCGGCGCACGTTTCTAACGGGTGAAAGTCCCGAATCCGCCCGGTA
>CAVLCU010000160.1:0-4284 GCA_963661545.1 Lachnospiraceae bacterium
TTATTCTTTTTGTTTTGACACAGGATGATCATTTGGCCGGCCTTTGTACAGTAACGAAAAACCGAAAGAGGAGCTTTTCGGTGCCGCCCAAGGGCTTGACAAGCCCCGGTAAGAATGCTATATTCTCCTTAAGCAAGACAACTGTAGATAGAGGTTGCGCATTTCAAGAGTAAACAGCCAGATGTGTCAGGCACAGAAGAAGGCTGGAGAAAGGGGAATGCGCCGAAGGAATCCGGCTCCTGGGGTCTGATTCTTGGGCATGTACTGAAGAAGTCCATGACTGTCATCGCAAGATGGAGCGCTATCTGATGAATTATACGGGAATCCCCTGCAAGGAATGGAGGGGATGGGTATATAGGATTTAGGTATAAGATTGAGAGGCGCCATCTTGGGGACGCCTCTTTTTTGTTGGGGCATAACCCTGATTCATGCACAAGGAGGAGCGAAAATGTCAGTATTTACGGGAGCTGCGGTTGCGATTGTAACCCCTATGAAGGCCAACGAAGAAGTGAATTATGAGAAGTTAGGCGAGATCATTGAGATGCAGATTCAGGCTCATACCGATGCCATTGTGATCTGCGGAACCACCGGAGAGGCTTCTACCTTAAGCCACGAGGAGCACCTGGAAGTGATCCGCTATTGTGTGGACAAGGTAGCTAGGCGGGTGCCTGTGATTGCCGGAACCGGTTCCAACTGCACAGAGACTGCCATCTATCTGTCCCAGGGGGCGGAGAAATATGGGGCAGATGCCCTGCTGCAGGTATCCCCCTATTATAACAAGGCTACCCAAAAGGGGCTGATCCGACATTTTAAGGCAGTAGCCGATTCTGTGAAGATTCCCATCATTCTCTACAACGTACCCAGCCGGACCGGCTGCAATATCCTGCCGGAGACCATAGCCTGGCTGGTGCAGAATGTGGACAATATCGTAGGCGTCAAGGAGGCCTGCGGCAACATTTCCCAGATTGCCAAGCTCATGCAGCTGGTGGGGGACCAGGTGGAGCTCTATTCCGGCAATGATGACCAGGTAGTTCCCATTCTGTCCCTGGGCGGCCAGGGAGTGATCTCTGTTCTGTCCAATGTAGCTCCCCAATATACCCATGAGATGGTGGCCAAATACCTGGCAGGGGATGTCAAGGGCAGCTGTGCCATGCAGCTGCAGGCTCTACCCCTGATCGACGCTCTCTTCTGTGAGGTCAATCCCATTCCGGTGAAGACCGCCATGAACCTGATGGGGCTGGAGGTGGGTCCTCTGCGGGCTCCCCTATGCGAGATGGAGCCAGACCATGAGGACCGTCTCAGGAAGGAAATGGTGGCTATGGGCATCGCCTGCCCGGGAGGGAGTGGAAAATGAGTCCGGTGACACGCATTATCATGCATGGCTGTAATGGCCATATGGGACAGGTAATTACCCAGTTAGCCAAGGAAGACCCCGGTCTGGAGATCGTGGCAGGGGTGGATGTGGCAGATCATCGGGATAATGGATATCCCGTCTTCACCTCCCTGGCAGCTTGCCGGACACCGGCGGATGTCATGATTGATTTTTCTTCTTTCCGAGCCACAGATCAGGTGGTGGCCTATTGTCAGGAGAAAAAGCTTCCCCTGGTTCTGTGTACCACCGGCCTTACCCAGGACCAGCTGGCACGGGTGCAGGAGGCCAGTAAGGAGACCCCCATCCTTCGGTCCGCCAACATGTCCCTGGGCATCAACCTGCTGCTCAAGCTCCTGCAGGAAGCGGCTCGAATTCTGGCTCCTGCAGGCTTTGACATGGAGATCGAGGAGCGGCATCATCGATTGAAATGTGACGCTCCCAGCGGTACGGCTCTGGCTCTGGCCGACTGTCTTAAGGAAGCTTTGGGCGGAGACTATCATTATACCTATGACCGCAGTCAGCGGCATCAGCCCAGAGATTCCAGGGAAATCGGCATCTCGGCTCTTCGGGGGGGTACCATCGTAGGGGAGCATGATGTGGTCTTCGCCGGGGCAGACGAGGTGATAGAATTCAAGCATACCGCCCACTCCAAGGCAGTTTTTGGAAAAGGCGCCCTGGAAGCAGCCAAATTCCTGGCCGGCAAGGAAGCAGGCCTCTACGACATGAGCCATGTCATCGCCCAGTCCTAGGCAGATGCACCTGCCAAGGGCAGGCAGGCGCAGGCAAGACCGCAAATCCTCCGGGATCCCATCTTGTTATTTTTTTCGCTTTCCTCTATAATAGAGCCGGTAGAGTGAATGTCTAGGAGGAACGACGGTGAAGAAAGAGTTGATGATTGTGCTGGATTTCGGCGGGCAATATAACCAGCTGGTAGCCCGCCGGGTTCGAGAATGTAATGTATATTGTGAGATCTATTCCTATCGGACAGATCTGGAGAAGATCAAGGCCATGGAGCCCAAGGGAATTATCCTGACGGGAGGTCCTAACAGCTGTTACGAAGAAGGAGCCCCCACCTGCTCCCAAGAGCTCTTCCAGCTGGGGATTCCGGTATTGGGGCTTTGCTATGGGGCTCAATTGATGCAGCATGTCCTGGGCGGCAAGGTGGAGAAGGCTCCCGTGCGGGAATATGGCAAAACCCAGGTCTCTGTGGATACCAAATCCCCCTTATTTGAGGGAATCGAGGAGAAAACCATCTGCTGGATGAGCCATTTTGATTATATCTCCCAGCCGGCGCCGGGCTTTGAGGTCTGTGCCACCACCGGGGACTGCCCCGTGGCCGCCTGCCAGGATCCCCAAAAGGGGCTCTATGCCATCCAGTTTCATCCGGAGGTACTGCATACGGTGCGAGGCAAGGAGATCCTGTCCAACTTCGTATATGGGATCTGCCACTGCTCCGGGGATTGGAAAATGGACGCTTTCGTGGATCATTCCATCCGGGAAATCCGGGAAAAGGTAGGGAACGGCAAGGTTCTCCTGGCTCTTTCCGGCGGTGTGGATTCCTCCGTTGCCGCCGCCCTCCTGTCCAGAGCCATCGGCAAGCAGCTGACCTGTGTCTTCGTAGACCATGGTCTCCTCCGCAAGGACGAGGGAGATGAGGTAGAAGCCGTTTTCGGTTCCAAGGGTTCCTTCGACCTGAACTTCATCCGGGTCAATGCCCAGGACCGTTATTACCAAAAGCTGGCTGGCGTGACAGAGCCGGAGAAAAAGAGGAAGATCATCGGGGAGGAATTCATCCGGGTCTTTGAAGAGGAAGCCAAGAAGATTGGCCGGGTGGACTTCCTGGCTCAGGGCACCATCTATCCCGATGTGGTAGAATCCGGTCTGGGAGGAGAATCTGCCGTCATCAAATCCCACCACAATGTGGGAGGTCTTCCGGCTTATGTGGATTTCAAGGAAATCATCGAACCCCTGCGCAATCTCTTCAAGGATGAGGTGCGCCAGGCCGGCCTGGAGCTGGGCGTACCCGAATATCTGGTCTTCCGTCAGCCCTTCCCGGGACCGGGACTAGGCATTCGGATCATCGGCGATATCACGGCTGAGAAGGTAAGGCTTGTGCAGGATGCCGACTTCATCTACCGGCAGGAGGTAGACCAGGCAGCCAGGAGATATAAAGAAGCAACCGGACAGGAAGCCCCCTGGATGCCCAACCAATATTTCGCAGCCCTGACCAACATGCGTTCCGTAGGCGTCATGGGAGACGAGCGAACCTACGACTATGCCGTAGCCCTGCGGGCTGTCCGCACCGTAGATTTTATGACCGCCGAGTCCGCCCAAATCCCCTTCGAAACCCTCCAAACCGTCATGAGCCGCATTATCAACGAAGTCAAAGGAGTCAACCGGGTATTCTATGACCTGACCAGCAAGCCGCCGGGTACCATAGAGTTTGAGTAGCGGACAAAATTGCGAAAAAGCCCATAAATAAAGGCTTTGAGGGCTGTCTGGATGTTCCGGTGGAGTGCAAATGGAGTTAAAAAAATATTTTTTTTCTTTGTTTTCTTTCCGGAGTTATCTGAGATTTTCGCAAAAAGTAACTATGCTCAGAAAATATAATTAGCCTGAATTATTCACCGCGATGCGGTGATTACGGCTGAAAGCCGCATAGTTACTGTAGTTACAAATCTTTCTTGCTTTCACCTGAAAAGTGAATAGAAAAAGGCGCTGATCCTTGGTATAATTTAGGTGGCAAATCCAAACAAAACCAAGAAAGAGGCCTTTATGGATAGTATAAACACCATTTCACTTGAAAGCAATAAGCAAATCAAAATAAATTTTAACGGCGGCGATCTTTCTTCTGACGGAGGCCTGCTCCTCATCAAAGAATTCGCTTCCAAAATCGGCCTGATTAAGCTTGT
>CAVLCU010000161.1:0-4280 GCA_963661545.1 Lachnospiraceae bacterium
CTTGTAAGCCTTATTCCTTACTAACTTACCGGTACCGGTTACTTTAAAGCGCTTCGCTGCTGCTCTGCTTGTCTTCATCTTGGGCATTGTCTATTCCTCCTTAGTTATCCATTCCGTTTCTCGGTCAAAACCATCGTCATGCTTCTGCCTTCTACCTTGGGTGCCTTCTCGATCACCGAGATGTCCGACAGCTGCTCAGCGAATTCATCCAGGATGTGTCGGCTGCTGTTCATATGAGCCATCTCCCGACCCCGGAAACGTAAGGTGACCTTCACCTTATCTCCCTTGGTCAGGAACTTTCTTGCGGCACCTACTTTCGTGTTCAGATCGTTGGTATCAATGTTGGGAGACAGCCGTACTTCCTTGATTTCCACAGTTTTCTGCTTCTTGCGGGCTTCCTTTTCCTTTCGGGACTGTTCATATCTGTATTTGCCATAATCGATAATCTTACAGACAGGCGGTTTGGCTCTGGGAGCGATCTTCACCAGATCCAGCCCTGCTTCCTGAGCCTTCAGATATGCATCCCGGGCGGACATAATACCTAACTGTTCCCCTTTCTCACCGACCAGACGGACTTCCCTGTCACGAATCTGCTCATTAATCATTAAATCGCTAATTGTAGTGTACCTCCATCCCAATTCACTGTTGACTTTTTGCCACTTCCGCACCCCCTGCTCCTGACCCGGGCATAGAAAAAGTGCGGACAGCAAGACTATCCGCACCATAAGCCACAATAAAGAAACCTTTATCATTCCCATATAAACCCTAGTCGCCCGATTGCGCTAAGGTGAGAGCGGACACTCTTCTTTGTTTTCACACCCTGACAGTGTACCACTCTCCCGGGAAGTCGTCAAGGCCTTTTATGACATTTATTTCAGATCCCCCGCAGCCTTGACCTTGACCCGGTTGGTATTGCCCGGATAATAAGCCAGGGGAACATCCTCCATCTCGATGATCTCCACGGTATCCGCCAGAGCTCCGGCCTCCACGGCCAGCTCTATGGCCTCCCCTTTGGCCTTCTCCAGGGACTCCTCCCGGGAGAGCTCATCGTAGTTCATCAATTGCTCGAAGCAGCCGCTTACCTTGGAGATAGCGGAGCCGATGGCGTTGGCACAGCCAAAATGTTCCGGCTTGCGCACCGTGGCGGCCCCGGCGATTTGCTCCGGAAGGATGATGGAGCCGCCTCCTACCAGGATCAGATCCATATCCGCATTGGATACCTTCATGGCATCCACGCTGTCCTCCACCAGGCTTTTGATCACCGCCATGGCCTTCTCCGCCACCTCCCGGGGAATATCCGCAACCTTGGACTTGTCCCCCAGCTCTGTCAGTCCCAGCCGCACGGCGATGTCTGTAGCTGTCATCACATCGCCGCCGAAGATCATGGCTTTCTTACTAATCTCATAGCCCACACTATCGGGACCCACCGTCACCCTGCCGTCTTTCCTTACTCTCACAATGGAACCGCCTCCCAGGCCGATGGAGATCACATCCGGCATCCGGAAGTTAGTCCGCACTCCACCGATGGTAACTGCCACGGAAGATTCCCGGGGAAAGCCATTCTGAATCACCCCCAGGTCTGTGGTAGTGCCCCCTACATCCACCACAATGGCATTCTTGAGGGAGGACAGATAGCCGGCTCCCCGGATGGAATTGGTAGGGCCGCAGGCTACCGTAAGGATGGGGTAACGGCGGGCATATTCCATGGTCATCAAGGTGCCGTCATTTTGGCTGAGATAGACCTCTGCCTTGCGGATACCCTCATCCCTCAGACTCCGGGCGAAGCCCTCGGTAAAGCGCTGCGCCACCTGCCACAGAGCCGCATTGAGGATGGTAGCATTTTCCCGCTCGATCAGGCCCATAGACCCGATCTCACTGGAAATCGAGACATGAACCTCTTCCCCCATGACCTCCCGGCAGATCCTGGCAGCCTCCAGCTCATGATCCCTGCGCACCGTGGAGAAGACACAGGAAATGGCAATGGACCGGACCCCCTTTTCCTTCATTTCCTCAAAAAAGGCTCTGGCCCCATCCTTATCCAGGGGAGCCAGCTCCTTCCCGTCATATTCGAATCCTCCCCGGATCACCCTGCTGCCCAGGGCAACCTGCCGGATGTCCTCCGCCCAGTCCACCATGGGGCGGATGCCCGTGGTAGCCGGGGCTCCAATACGGAGAATGCCGATGGGAGCCAGGTGCTTTCGTTCCACAATGGCATTGGTGCATTGCGTGGTTCCCAGCATGGCCTGACCGATTTCTTCCGGATTCACCCCGGATACCTCCAGCACCTTGCGCAAAGCCCCCAAAATTCCATCATAAATATCTTCTGAGGTAGGATATTTGATATCTGCCACCACCTGGCGGTCCTGGTCGATCAAGACCGCATCGGTATTGGTTCCCCCCACATCAATTCCCAGCTTATACATGTCCATGTCCTCCCTTGCAGCGTTCTTCCAATGGAATGTAGTCCGTATCCACTCCAAAATAGCGGGGTCCTACCAGCTCCAGACCCTTCTGGGTCCGCCACAGGTGAAAGCACTTCAGGCCCACCACCATCACCCGCTTGCCATATTTTAAGGCATCCGTGGTGATGGGCAGAAAGGTCTCCGTATCCACCAGGGAGATCAGATCCGGGGTAGTAGCCAACAGCTCTCCTTCCACCGTGGCAGTCAGGTTCTCATTCTGGAATTCCACATAGGCTGACTGGCCCTTGTATTCTCCAATGCCCTCCAAGACCACCTTGCCAAAATTAAAGCCGGACCGGGTTTCCCTAAGCAGGTCAGCAATCTTGCCCTTGAAGAGCTTAAAGCCCTCCGACATGTTGAGAAAATGCTCCTCCGGCGTAGCCTCCCCACAATCCTTGATGGTACGGATAGCCGCCCCCAGCCGCTGGCTGCGGGTCACAATGCCATGGACACCGAATTCCTTCATCTGCCTGCCGGTCATGGGATAAAGGGAGACCGATACCGAGCCCCCGCAGCTCATGGTGACAGACCGGGCCAGCTCCTCCGTCCACCGATTGGTAATGGTCTCAAAAATACAGCTGTTGCCCTTTTCATCCACCAAAGCCATAGGGGTCGCCTTGATGCCGCCTATGGTAAAAGTTACCATCTGCAATTCGGGAAAGGCACGTCCCATGCCATCCACATCCACCAGGGGCAGGTGAAGGCGGGCAGCTGCCGCTATGGGCAGCATGGAATTCACGCCGCCGGCCTCCATGGGCATAAAAGCATAGATTTCCTTGCCAAAGAAGCGGGATACCATATCAAAGAGCTTCTGATACTCCGTGCCATTGATAGCCTTCTCCGCCAGAACTGTGGGAGCCCCCATCATAGCAATGGGGATGATCAGGGCCTCCTCCGGCACCTCCTCCGGGTCCAGAAGGGTGACCGGGCCGCACTCCTGCACCGCATCTATGGCAATCAATTTCCCCACATAAGGGTCTCCGCCGCCGCCGGCGCCCAGCAGGGCCGCTCCGGTGGCGATATCTTCAATTTCGGGAATTCCGATCTTACGCATCTCATTAACCTCTTTCTATCTAAAGATCCAGGGCTGCTAAGGCCGTCGCCTGCTGCGCTGCCTGGGGTAAGCCCTTACTGTCTATTTTCCTTCTTATCCGGGATCAGCTTGGCAAGAATCACATAGAGAATCAGGGAAACCAGGATTCCGTTCACCGGTCCCACGAAGAAGGGCTGATTCAGGAAGGGAGCTGCCTCCACCAATCCCGGAAAATTGGCAAAGGTGCCGCCGGTAATGCAGGCAAAGATGGCCCCAACCCCAAAGGAAATCACTCCTGCGGGAGAGAATCCGGAGCAAATGACAAATCTCTCCTTCTTGCCCCCGTCCACGATCCAATAGGAAGCAATCAAGACGCCAGCCAGGGGAGGAATCAGGGCTGACATAAGGGACAGGAAGCCCTGGAAGGCATTCAAAAGGCCAAAGGCTGCCAGCAGGGTTCCGATTCCCCCGGCCACGGCAGTGGTAATCTTAAATTTGGTCTCATCAAAGCCCAGCAAATTACTCAAAGCCAGACCGCCGGAATAAGCATTGGTAACGTTGGTTGTCCAAGTAGCCAATACCAGGGCAATCAGGCCAACAAAGGGGACTCCCAGGGAGGCCAGAATGGCGGAGATATCATATTGACCGGTGACAATACTCATCAGGGCTCCAGTCATCAGCATGAAAATACCGGCTGGAATCACTCCCACGATGGAGGACTTCACCACATCAGCCCGGCTCCTGGCGAAGCGGCAATAGTCGGCAGAAATCACACCACCCAGGGC
>CAVLCU010000162.1:0-4183 GCA_963661545.1 Lachnospiraceae bacterium
TTCGCGTCGCGAGCATCCCACAGCTTGTGTCTGCCGTCCGGGGCTTTCAGAGTAAAGTATGACAATCAGAAAGGTGGCCGTCAATCATTCTGGCTCTTTTGTCCATAAAGTTGATTTGACAAATAAATAGACAGGTAAACCTCCCTGTCTGCTTCTCGTAACTGTAGAGTGACTCCAGCCTCAGCACACTAACGATAAAATCCGACTGAATGAGAATTAGAAATTTGGATGAATGAAAAGTGAAAATCCGACTGAATGAAGTTGTAAAATTTGGCTGAATAGGCTATAATAGGGGCAGTTTACAGTCGAGGTGAATGTTTATGAACAAGCGAAACTATAAACCCCGCATAATTGATACAAAAGTCAGGGAATATCTGTCAGCCTTTGGCGCTGTTTGTATTGAGGGTCCCAAGTGGTGCGGAAAGACATGGACTTCCTCTTACCACAGCAAAAGTGAGATCTATATCGGTGATCCCGCTAACAACTTCCAGAACCGCCGACTGGCCGAATTGTCCCCCGCCCTGGTTCTGGACGGTGAAACTCCTCGCTTGATTGATGAGTGGCAGGAGGTTCCCCCTCTTTGGGATGCCGTGCGGTTCAAGGTGGATCAGGTTGGGGAAAAAGGATTATTCATTCTGACCGGTTCCGCTACCCCGAACCATAAAGGCATCCTGCACAGCGGTGCAGGCCGTATTGCCAAACTGCGGATGCGCCCCATGTCCTTATGGGAATCCGGAGATTCCTGTGGAAAGGTTTCCTTGGAAAAGCTGTGCCACGGCGAGATGACTCCTGCATTAACCGGCGAGGTGGAGCTAAAAAAACTGATCGATCTGATCATTCGTGGCGGCTGGCCCGCTAGTCTGGGATTGCCTACGGAGCAGGCTGCTCTGCTTCCCTTGGAATATCTCAACGCCGTTATCGACGATGATGTGTACCGCATCGACGGTGTGAAGCGCGATACAGCCAAGATGCGCTTACTGCTGCGCTCTCTGGCCCGTAACGAAAGCACCACGGTCACCAACAAGACCTTAATGAGAGACATCAAGGCAGTAGATGACGAAGATATTGACTCCAATACGGTATCTGCCTATCTGGATGTTTTTAAGCGATTGTTTATTACGGACAATCAACCGCCATTCTCATGCGGCATCCGTTCCTCCGTCCGTATCAAACAGTCTGAGAAACGGCACTTCTCCGACCCTTCTCTGGCCTGTGCATTACTGAAAGCCACCCCCGCCGAGCTTCTGGGCGATCTGGAGACGCTCGGTTTCTTGTTTGAAGCGCTCTGCGAACGTGATCTTCGTATTTATGCAGATTCTTTCGGCGCAAATCTATATCACTATCAGGATTACAAGAATCAAGAAATTGATGCTGTGATTGAACTGCCCGATGGCCAGTGGTGTGCTTTTGAGATCAAGCTGGGTGCCAACCAAATCGACGCTGCCGCAGCTCATATGCTGGAGATAAAAAAACAGTTCTCGGAGGATCCCCAGGGAAAGCCTCCCGCAGTTCTCTGTGTACTGTGCGGTATGGCAAATGCTGCTTATCAGCGATCTGATGGGGTATATGTTATGCCAATCACGGCATTGAACCCTTGATCGCCTTCCGCAGACTAGCCCCCGTAAATCACATCTATACCTCTATGTATGAGATACCCTGAATTGAGGGACGATGCTATGTACCAATGGTCCACGTCTGGCGCCGCCCGAAACAGAACCTAAACGTGAGCGTCCGGAACACGGAACAAGGGAATTAAGAAGGCATACCTATCAACAGCCGATAGGTATGCCTTCTTCGCAACTCATCTTTTATTCAAACAATTCCGCTCTTGCCCATATCCTTCCGGAATCATGGGAAGATCCTCACAGCCTCTTCACCAGTTCTTCCCTCTCCTTCTCATAGCCTGGCTTGCCCAGGAGGGCGAACATGTTCTTCTTGTAGCTCTCTACCCCGGGCTGGTTGAAGGGATTGACTCCAGATACGTATCCGCTGACGCCGCAGGCGAACTCGAAGAAATAGAAGAGCTGGCCTAAGTAGAATTCATTCTGCTTAGGAATATCCACCCGCAGGTTGGGGACGTTGCCGTCGGTATGGGCCAGGATGGTGCCGTTCATGGCGCTCTTGTTGACAAAATCCACGGTCTTTCCGGCCAGATAGTTCAGGCCGTCCAGATCCACCGGCTCTTCCCCGATAGTCAGCTCTACTCTGGACTCCTCCACATTAAGAACCGTCTCATACAGGATACGAGAGCCATCCTGGATAAACTGACCCATAGAATGCAGGTCTGTGGTTAGGTCTACGGAAGCCGGAAAGATTCCCTTCTGATCCTTGCCCTCGCTCTCCCCATAGAGCTGCTTCCACCATTCCGAGATATAATGAAGGCTGGGCTCATAATTGGCCAGGATTTCCACGGATTTGCCCTTGCGGTGGAGGATATTGCGGACAGCCGCATATTGCATGGCATCATTTTCCCCAAAGGACTTATGCAAGGCCAGGTCTCTGCCGGAAGCTGCCCCCTCCATCAGGGCATCAATATCCGCTCCGCTGGCTGCGATGGGAAGGAGTCCCACTGCCGTCAATACGGAGAAGCGTCCCCCCACGTCGTCCGGAACCACGAAGGTCTCATATCCCTCCTCATCTGCCAAGTGCTTGAGGGCTCCCTTGGCCTTGTCGGTGGTGGCATAGATTCTCTTGGCAGCCCCCTCCTTGCCATATTTCTTCTCCAGCATCTCCTTGAAGATGCGGAAAGCGATGGCAGGCTCTGTGGTGGTGCCGGATTTGGAAATGATATTGACGGAGAAATCCCGATCTCCCACTACGTCAATCAGTCCCTGCAGATAGGAGCTGCTGATGCTGTTGCCGGCATAATAGATCTCCGGTGTCTTCCGGATCTCCTTGGGCAGATTATTGTAGAAGCCGTGGCGAAGGAACTCAATGGCAGCCCTGGCTCCCAGATAGGAACCCCCGATGCCGATAACTACCAGCACCTCAGAATCCTGCTGGATCTTAGCCGCTGCCGCCTTGATACGGGCAAATTCTTCCTTGTCATAATCCACCGGAAGGTCAATCCAGCCCAGGTAATCGTTGCCCAAGCCAGACTTGGATACCAGAACCTCCCGGGCAGCCTCTGCGATCTGCTCAAAGGCCTTTACCTCATGATCCCGGATAAAACCAGCCGCCTTGGAATAATCAAATCTTACTTTTGCTTCCATTGTTCCGCCTCCACTTCGATTATTGTCTATTATGTTCGATTCTTTTCTATTCTTCTTTCGTGATTCTGCCCTGTTCCACCCTATGAAGCACCAGGTCTTAGAGCTATTCCGTCCTATGCAGCATCCGGCCTCAGAGCTTTTCCACCATATGCAGCATCAGGTTCACGCTGTGGCGGATGGCTTCCTTCTCAAAGGTGGGATAGTCCACTGAGGCACTGTCGTCTGCCTTGTCGGAAATGGCTCGCAGCACCACGTAGGGAATTCCGTTGAGGTAGGCCGCCTGACCGATGGCAGCGCCCTCCATCTCTGTGCACAGGCCGGAGAACTGGTCAATCAATCTCTGCTTGGTGGCCTTATCCGATACGAACTGGTCTCCGCTGACCACCCGGCCTGCGTGCACCTGGATCTCCGGGTTTACCTCCCGGCAAACCGCCTGAGCCAGCTCCACCAGTCTGGGATCCGCCGGAAATGCCAGGGTATCCATCCGGGGGATCTGACCTACCGGATAGCCAAAGCCTGTGGCATCCATATCATGCTGCAGGGTATCTGTGGATACCACGATATCGCCGATATCAATGGAGCTTTGCAAGCTGCCTGCAATCCCGGTATTGATGACGCAATCCACATGATAATCATCTGCCAGGATCTGCGTGCAAATTCCTGCATTCACCTTGCCGATTCCGGAACGTACCACAACCACCGGCTTACCCTTCAGACTGCCCTTGTAGAACTCCATGCAGGCCTTCTTCTCCACGCTGATATCCGTCATTTTCTCCTTCAGCTGGCTGACTTCCTCCTCCATGGCACCGATAATTCCCACTAAATCCATTGGACTTCCTCCTGTCATTCTCTGTGGATTCTTCTCCCAAAACCATTCTCATAATACCACGTCAGCCCCCAAAAGGCAATGAAACCTTACTCTGAAAGCCCCGGACGGCGGATGCACAGATGGGCAAGCTGGCTTGCACAGC
>CAVLCU010000163.1:0-4144 GCA_963661545.1 Lachnospiraceae bacterium
CCCCACCGACATGCGAGCATGTCGTGGGCTCAGGCTTTTGACACTGTAACCAAGGTTCCGGTATGCTTATCCTGGGAGCGAGAACCGGTTCGATGAAATCACACTTTATAAAAAATACAATAGGAGGTTAAAACCATATGAAACTCGTGAAACCGAGCAGAGTGATTGCCTTTTTGTTATCCTGCATCCTCTTTCTGGCGCTCTGCTTGCCCGCCATTGCGGCGGAGGGCTGTAGTCTCTCGCTTTTGTCTTCTGCACCGGAGAGTGCGGATGTCACTCAGGGCGGGCTCTACAGTCTGGATCTCTCTACCGTTTTTTCGGACAGTGAGGGGCACAGCCTCAGCTATGCCTTGAGCGGGGGGGATTTTGGCAGCCAGACGAAGATTACAGATGGGGTTTTCTACTTCTCTCATCCTACCGCGGGTACTTATCAGCCGACGATTACCGCCAGCTGTTCCGAGGGAAGCAGCCTGAGTCATACGATGACCATTACGGTGAAGGAAGGGGAAAAGGGAAGTGATTCTCAGTACGGATATGATGAGACACCCGCCAGTGCAGTCACGGTATATGTGACCATCAATAATGACGGAATCCCCATTCGAGGCAATGACCCGGACAATACCATTCTATCCCATCTTAAGGTTACGGTGCCTTATTTTGATCTGACGGCTTATGGCCTGGAGGCGTTTGCTCGTTATGGGACGGAGAACGGAGAGGGAGAGCATATCAATGATAGGGTCATTGAACGGCCCACCCTCCTTCATCTCTATATCTATATGCTGGAGCGTTACTATATGGGCCTGGCTGAGGATGCCTGCTGCAAGGGCACTTCGGGCGTGCTGACCTATGGGGAGACGACCGAAGTCTATGACATGAATGGTACGCTTGCCTATGAGAGCCAGAACCAGGCTCTGGTTCTTTCCGGTTCTGCCACTTCGATGTATATGCAGCAGTTCTGGGGACACGATGAGAATCTCATGTACTACCGCAACCATGTCTATCCCCTCATGTCTGCAGGTTGGGGCAGTACGGCTGATTACATTCTGCTTTCGGAGGAAGATGCCATTGATGTGGCCATGTTCAGTGACTGGAACTTCTGGGAGAGCGGTGCCTTTGCCTGCTTCGACCAGGATACCTATGTGGGAGATACCGGGGCCTCCCTGACCATCCAGTCCTTAAAGTATGATACCAGATCCGTTGCAGATGGAGGAACGGAGAGCCTTATGGCAATTTCCGACCTGGATGTAGCCCTCTATGATTCCACCTGGAAAAAGGTCAGTGACCTGGAGGGGAGCGATGGCAGCTATACCTTTACCCTTCCGGAGGAGGCAGGAGACTATTATCTCCTGGGGCTGGATCCCAAGAGGGGCTCTTCGGAGGCTCGCTTTGCTGCTGCCAGTGCCCTGGTCAGGGTAGTGGGGGAAGAAAAGCCGGAACCTGCTGTGACGCCGGGGGATATCAATGGTGACGGCCAGGTCAGCAATATTGATGCGGCTCTGACCTATGCCTATTTTAATGGCAATTATGAGCTGACCGAGGAGCAGCTGGCGGCAGCGGATGTCAATGGAGACGGTGCAGTGACCAATATAGATGCGGCCTTGATCTATGCCTTTTACAATGGAAGGATCGACGCATTTGCTGTTCAGTAGGACATGAAGAAAAGGAGGTATTGATTTTCAATGAAAAAAATAGTATCCGTTTTGCTGGCCATGACCCTGGTATTTTCCATGGCTCTCAATGCCCTGGCTTACACGGTTAGCTCCAGCGCAGACAAGACCCTTGTGCATGCAGGGGAAACAGTCAATGTAACGGTAAATATGGACGAAGCTGTGGACCGTGTCATTACTTTTGCCTATCGTTTGTACTTTGATTCGAATTATTTTGAATTGACTTCCGGCACCATAGGTTCGGCCAGTCCCCTGACCCAGATCAGTAAGGTTAAGACAGACGCTAAGGGAAGCTACTACAATCTTTCTGTACTGGATACGCAGACGGTAGGGGTTACTGTGGCAGCCGGCCCCCTCTATACCCTGACCTTTACCGCCAAAGAGGATATCACAGAGGCAGCCGATCTGCAGTTTGAGGTGACCAAGGAAAATCTGATGCTGGACGATTTCAAGCTTTCCGATGACGGACAAGTGGGAAATGGTATCGTTTCTGTTACGGTGCAGCCGGCAGAAGTGAAGGCATATACGGTTTCCCTGTCTCCCCAGACCCAGAGCCTGGTAGCCGGAGATGATGCCATTGTCGCAGTCTCTGTTGGCGCCACCGGCTACCAATCCTTTAATGCATTGGATATGACTTTTACCTATGACGCATCCAAGCTGAGCTTCCATAAGGAGGCTTCCGCCATTGGGGATTCCTATATGGTCAGTGACCGGGCAGGCACCCTTCGAATTGTAGGATTTGGCGCAGACAAAGAGCTGGGGGAAGTCTTCCGACTGGCCTTTACCAGCAAGACGACCGGGGAAGCCAGTGTTACACTGACAGCAGCCAAATTGGATGAGAGTGCCAATGCAGGAGAGAATGCCCCGGATGCAACCATGGAACAGGCAGAGGCCAAAATCAATGTGACCGGTTATAAGGTAACCTTGCCTGCTGATTTCGAGGGAGCTTCTGTCGCTGAACCGAACCAGGATTATACATTTACCGCCAGGGACATCCATTACAACTATACCTTTGACGGCTCTACGATGGGTGGGGAAGCTGTCTTAGTTGTGGACCAGGGAGATGGGTCCTTTCGGGTAGAGAATGTCACAGGCAATCTGGTGATTACCTCTGCGAAAAAGGCCAAAAAATATCCCATCACGGTAACAGGAAGCGGCAAGAGTGATGTCCGCATTGCAGATACGGCATCCTATGGTCAGAACTATACCTTCCAGGTTGTCCAGGACTCTGCTTATGATTATACCTATACCATGACCATTGGCGGGAAGGAAGCTGCTCTTGAGCTGATGATGCAGGCTGGCGTAACCTGTTTCTATACCATCAAAGGTGCAGATATTACAGGCGATATCGTCATCAATGTAGACAAGACCCAAAAAGCCCCCACTACCACCAGCATTACCTTCACAGGCAGCGGCTCCGCAGATGTGCAGGGGGGCGTGACTCAGACCGCAACCAATGGGCTGGATTTCCTCTTTGCCCTGAATCAGGAGGAAGGCTTTGACTATACCGTGAAACTGGAGGATGAGGTCCTGCAGCCGGGCGCTGACGGTAAATATACGATTTCCGGTGAGAAGCTGACCGGTAGTGACTTAACCGTGACGGTGGAAAAGACTGCCCAGAGCGACCTGGCTACAGAGGTCAGCGAGTATCTCAAACTGAATGGAAAGACCATGTGGCTTGTCACTGCCACCGGTACGGTTTCCCAGGGCAAGGTTCTGGCTTATGACGGTACCCCCATGTTCTGGTCAGAGAAGTATGATGCTTATGCCTATCTTGTGATTTCTGACAAGTCACTGGAGGAGCTTCAGGCAGAGGCTGCCAATCAAGTGGCTGAGGCAGAGGCTGCCAAGACAGAGATCAGCTATGATTATGATATCAATGAAACAGGACTCGTTGATACCAACGATGCCCAGTTTGTCTATAATATGTATAATGCTCACTATGCTTCCTTTACAGACGTTGCCATGGTTCGTTTCCTGAAAGCGGATTGCAATGGAGATAAGGTAGTGACTGTACTGGATGCCAATGCGGTGGTCGCAGAACTTCTGAAGTGAAGCGATTGAAGTGATTTTGCAAAGGCTAAATAGCCGGTGCCCCGGGGAAGGGCACCGGCTATTTCCTGCTTACCTTCGTATCCCTGGGGAGGGGTTTCACAGTAGTTCTCGATTTTCAGGAAAGCCATCCCTTCTTTTCGCCAGATATTGACGCTGAGGAAGCGTTTTTGGGGATCCCTGGCCTGGGCGACGCTTTCTATGGCATCGTCCAGGGCATTTCCCAGCATCGCATAGAGATCAATGGGATCCAGGCAATCCAGGCTATGCCCATCTGCCATACAGGTCCATTGCACATTTTTGGTTACAGTGTCAAAAGCCTGAGCCCACGACATGCTCGCATGTCGGTGGGGGAATGGCTTTATGACACGCCCCTCAATGAGGGTGAAGTGGGGCAAAAGCCCCGCGAAAACCCGAATTGAGGG
>CAVLCU010000164.1:0-4059 GCA_963661545.1 Lachnospiraceae bacterium
GTGGGTAAGACCAGCACCAAAGAGATGACGGCTGCCGTTCTGGGACAGAAGTATCGGGTTCTGAAGACAGAGGGGAATTATAATAACGAATTAGGACTCCCCCTGACCATCTTTCGCCTTCGAGGGGAAGATCAAATGGCAGTTCTGGAGATGGGGATCAGCGATTTTGGAGAAATGCACAGGCTGGCCCAAATTGCCCGGCCGGATACCTGTATCCTGACCAATATCGGCTGGTGCCATCTGGAAAATCTCAAGGACAGGGAGGGAATCCTAAGAGCAAAGTCGGAGATCTTTGATTACCTGACCCCAGAGAATCATATCCTTCTGAATGGGGATGATGACAAATTATCTACTCTTGAGACAGTCAAGGGCATCCGTCCGATCCGATTCGGCCTGCAGGAAACCAATGAGATTTGGGCAGACCAGCTGGAAAATCAAGGTTTGAAGGGCATCCGCTGCCATATTCATACACCTTTGGGGGATTTTTCTGCCTTGATTCCCATGCCGGGCCGTCATATGGTTTACAATGCCCTGGCCGGAACAGCGGCAGGTTTGACCTATGGCCTGAGCCTGGAAGAGATCCGTAGGGGGATTGAGTCTTATACCTCCATCAGCGGACGTTTTCATATCATAGAAACAGAATCTTATACCATCATTGATGATTGTTATAATGCCAATCCGGTCTCCATGAAGGCCTCCCTGCAGGTTCTGCAGGAGGGGATGGGGCGCAGGGTGGCGGTTCTGGGAGATATGGGAGAGTTGGGATCGGAGGAAAGGAAGCTTCACGAGGAAGTGGGGGCTTATGCGGCTTCCCTGGGATTGGATGCGCTCTATTGTGCAGGTCCCTTATGCGCCTGGCTGGCAGAAGGAGCCAGGCAGGCAGGAACAGGTATGGAGATCCGCCATTTTGCAGATCGAGCCGGCCTGATGGAGAGCCTGCCCGGACTGCTGCAGAAGGGAGATACGATTCTGATCAAGGCCTCCCACTTCATGGAATACGATGCCATTGTTGCTCTCTTGTCGAAGGAGGAAGCAGCCAGGGTATCCCCCTAGCTGCTCTTGCAATTGCCTTTCCCAGGGAGGACTGTAGGCTCTGCCCCTGGAACCTGGTTACAAAGAAGCCGGTATGTGTCATTCGGGCTGTTGTCCCGTCTGCGCATACCGGCTTTCTGGTTTTGGCTCAAAGAAGACCCACAGTATCATGGGCGGGAAGGGAGAAGACAATCCCTCGTTCGCTGGTCTCGGTCAAAAGGCGTTTGCTGATGGCCTCCATGACAGGGATCTTCAGATCGGAGGTAACCAGAATCAGAAGGATTTCCTTTTCCTGCTGCAGAGTCATTCCAAAGATTCTTTTGATTTCCTCGGTATAGAGACTGCGAGCCTTTATCACGGTTCCGCCCTTACAGCCGGCTTCCTTGGCAGCTTCCATGACCAGGCTGGAAAGACCGGCATCCATAATAGAGAAAACTAATTCATGACGGACGGATTCTTTCATTTTGCATTCCTCCTCGGTAAGATGGTCGATGTCCGACCTGTTTCCCAGACGGGCAGACAGAAAGCGGGTGATGCCTGACAGGGGCAGGGCACAGGCGATTCCGTGGCCGGGTCTGGAAAAATGCATCTTATTCTCCAAATAAGTAAAGATTGTCTTGGCGCGGCTTTGGTCCGCCAGGCAGATCAAAAGCTCCTTATGGGGTTCATCGAGCCCCAGATAATCCATAATCCTGGAGCTGGCAGTTCCGCGGCCGGATATAATTAATTGAACCGGAATTGACAGTTCCTGCAGAAAATGTGCGGCTTTTGTTCCCTTTCCTCGTTCTACAATGATGATCAGAAGGTAGATCGAAAGGTTGCTCTTCATTCTGAACTCTCCTCCATTTCCAGGATTTCCTCTCCTATGATTTCCTCAACTTCCGACGTCTCCCCGGCTGCTTGCCTGGCCTTGGCTCCGGGCAGGGACTTCCTCTCGCCCATGGATTTGGCTGTGGCATGGCGAAGCTTGTGCTGATAGATTCCACCGATCAATTGAAGAATCACCAAGGGTGTCATAGCGACCATGGCTACAATCCCAAAGGCATCCGAAAGAATATTACCCCCCACAGCTGTGCAGGCTCCCATGGCCAGGGGCAGCAAAAAGGTAGCTGTCATGGCTCCGGAGGCTACACCGCCGGAATCGAAAGCAATGGCGGTAAAGATGGGGGGAACAAAAAAGGTAAAGGCCAGGGCCACAGCATAGCCCACCAGAAGGAAGGGGAGCAGGGGAAGCCCAGCCAGGAGCCGAAACATGGACAGCCCTACGGAGATGGCCATGCCCAGGGACAATCCTCTCATCATGGTATGGCGGGAGATGGCACCGCCGGTGACATCCTCTACCTGCTGGTTGAGCACGGCAACTGCTGGCTCGGCGCGGACGATAAAATATCCGATCACCATTCCCACCGGAACAAGAGTCCATTTCCAGGGGAGGGAGGCCAGCTGCTGGCCAAGATAGTTACCGGCTGGCATAAAACCTACATTTACCCCGGTCAGGAAGAGGGTGAGACCTGCAAAAGAATATAACATACCTATCAAAATACGGATGATTTTCCTTTTCTTCAGCTTGAGGAAGAAAAGCTGGAAAAAGAGGAAAAAGAGCAGGATAGGAAGCAGGGCCAGGGCCACCTCCTTGGCATAAGCAGGAAATTCCCGCCCAAAGGTAATGGAAAGCTCCGCAGTGGTCTCGATCTCCGGAATATGCAAGGGCTCATAGGAACCGGAAGCAGAGCCATAGGCCAGTCCCAGAATCATGGTTGCCAGGATGGGGCCGATGGAACAGAGAGCTACCATGCCGAAGCTGTCGGCCTCTCCGCCCCCCTCGGAGCTTCGTCCGATGGAAGCCAGTCCCACCCCCAAAGAGAGGATAAAGGGAACCGTAATGGCACCGGTGGTTACACCGCCGGAATCGAAGGCAACCGACAGGAAATCAAGGGGGACAAAGCAGGCCAGAAGAAAGACTCCTGCATAACAGACCAAGAGGATCCTGGATAAGCTCCAGCCGAAAAGTCGGTGGAGAAAAGCAATTACCAGGAAAATACCTACTCCGGCAGCCACTGCCAGAATCAAGACCAGGTCCGGCACGCCGGGGGTCTGTCCGGCCAGAACCTGCAGATCCGGTTCGGCAACGGTGACAAAGGCTCCGATAAAGAAGCAGGCAATTATGATCAAAGGAAGACGGCCGGAACGAGCCAGCTGGGAACCGACATATTCGCCGATAGGCAGCATGGCCATATCAACGCCCAGGGTAAAGAAGCCCATGCCAAGGATCAGAAGCAGAGCTCCTGTCAGAAAAAGCATCAAGGGTGCCAAGGGCATGGGAGTGATGGTAATACATAAAAGCAGTACGATAATCGTAATAGGCAGGACTGCCGAGAGAGACTCCAGTGTTTTCTGACGCAGCTGTCTGTTCAATCATTCACCTCCCGTGTCTTGTGTTGGTATGGTTGCTGTTACTGTCTCCGTGGGCATTATGCTGTGCGATATGATTCTTAATCGCCTCAAAGCTTTCCTCACTGATGACATGCTCAATGCGGCAGGCATCCTCCACGGCAGTTTTCTCGTTCACGCCTAATTGCATGAGCATGCGGGAAATCAAGGTATGGCGTTCGTACATCTTGGCTGCAATCGCCAAACCGGAGGGAGTAAGAGAGATATGACCGTCCTCGTTCATAATGATCAGGTCATTCTGCCGCAGATTCTTCATGGCGACACTTACGCTGGGCTTGGAGAATTCCAACTCCGCAGCAATGTCGATGGAACGAACATAGGGCTGCCTTTGACTCAGGATTAAGATGGTTTCAAGATAATTTTCGGCAGATTCTTGGATTTTCATAGGGGACCTTTCTTTTGACATTGGTAGCTTCCAAAGCTGCTCGGGCAGCTCTTGCTATGATAAAACGACAGTTGCTGCATACTTGGTATACCCACAGCTGCAACCGGGGTCAGTAACACAGATTTAAGCTCATGATACTGGTTTGGGTGTCAAAACACCCAAACCTTTGGTTACACGGATTGTTCCGTGCT
>CAVLCU010000165.1:0-4027 GCA_963661545.1 Lachnospiraceae bacterium
ATAATCAGCAGTTAGATTTATGGCGACTCGTTCTGGCTAGCGTCTGTACAGTAACCAGGGAACCTTCCTGTCCCGTCACAGTTCCACCCGCCCCTCCAGGGCTCGCAGCAGGGTAACCTCATCAATATATTCCAGATCACCCCCCACCGGCACTCCGCTGGCAATGCGGCTGACCTTGATGCCCGTGGGCTTGATCAGCTTACTGAGATACATGGCGGTGGTCTCCCCCTCCAGGCTGGAATTGGTGGCAATGATCACCTCATCCACTTCCTCCTGCAGACGCTGCATCAGCTCCTTCAGCCGAATATCCTCCGGCCCGATGCCCAGCATGGGGGAAATGGCTCCCTGCAGGACATGGTAGACCCCCTCGTATTTGCCGGTCTTTTCGTAGGCTGCCAGATCCCGGGGATTCTCCACCACCATAATCTGCCGGTGGTTCCGGGCAGGATCGGCGCAGATGGGGCAGACCTCCTGGTCAGTCAGGCTGCAGCAGATCTTGCAATACCGCACATTGGCCTTGGCACCTGCGATGGCGGAGGCCAGCTGATTCACCTGATCCTCCCCCATGTTGATGATATGAAAGGCCAGGCGCTGGGCTGACTTAGGACCGATGCCCGGAAGTCTGCCCAGCTCTTCGATCAAGTTGCTGATATGGCTACTGTAATAGTTCATCAGAGACCCAGGCCTCCGAAACCGCCTAAGCCCCCCATGCCCCCGGTGAGCTTAGATACGGAGGCTGCCGTCTCCTCCTCCACCTTGCGAAGGGCTTCATTGGCAGCCGCCATAATCAGGTCCTCCAGCATCTCGATATCCTCCGGATCCACCACCTCTTCCTTCAGATGAACCTTGGTGATCTCCCGCTTGCCGCTGATGGTAACCTCCACGGCTCCGCCTCCGGCGCTGGCGGTAAATTCCTTCTCCTCCAGCTCCTTTTGCTGCTCCTCCATCTGCCTTTGCATCCTCTGTGCCTGTTTCATCAGATTACCCATATTGCCGGGCATTCCCATGCCCCCCGGAAATCCACCTTTTCTACCCATATTTCTATCCTCTCTTCTCTTTCTTTTCTCTTGATCGATTCCCCTAAGGGTCTTGTCGATCGTGTCCGTCTGTTGTCCGTCATCGTTCCGTCATTGATCTGTCATCTGCTTCAGCCTTTATTCCTCTTCCGTCTCGTCCTCCACCTCCACCGGCATCTGGATGGCTTCCTCCAGCAGCTGATCCACCGGTATCTCCCGCAATCCCTGGCGGCTGTTCTGCTGATCCAGCACCACCTCAATCTGGGCTTCCTTGCCCATCACCTGCAAAATGGCTCCCTGGACTTCCTCTAACTTCTCCGGCCGGCTGACATACATATGGGCATTTCGGTCGGAAAATTCCAAAAATAAGACCGAATCCTCCCTGGTTCCGTCATACTTGGGCACGGCCGCCTGGAGATAGAGCCGCAAAGGCGGTGTGGTCAAAGCCACAATCTTCTTCCATTGGCTCTTGATGCGCCGCAGATCCTCCGGAGCCGCCTTGGAAGGGGGCTGGGAATGCGGGTCTTCTGCTTCTGCTTCCGCCTCTCCTGCCTTTCCCCCGGTCTCGAAGGAGCCTTGTCCCCCGGCAGGGGGCTGGGGCTGGGCGGCTGCCAGCCGGATCCCTTCCTCCATCTTCTGCTCCAGCACCCGGATCCGATCCAGAAGAGCCTCCCTGTCGGTCTCCATCTGGGGCTGACACAGACGGATCAAGGCCATTTCCACCAGGATTCTTTTCTGAGCCGAGAAGCGGATCTGGCCGGACAGCTCCGAAAAGATCCGGATATACCGCATCAAGGTCTCCAGGTCAATCCTTTCATTCTCTTCTCTTAACCGCCCCAGGTTCTCCGCCGAGACATCCAGCAGATCCTCGGAGGAAGCGCCGGTTTTCACCAGGAGCAGATTCCGCATATACCAGGTGAAATCATTGACAAATTGACCCATTTCCTTGCCCTGGGAAACCATTTTTTCCAAAATGCGGATACTGGCGGAAGGATCCCGGTCTGCCACTGCCCGGAGCAGCCGGCTGAAAACCTCCGTGTCCACGGTTCCCAGCACTTCCAGCACCCGGTCATAGGTCAGGGTCTCCCCCAGATAGAAGGCTACACATTGATCCAGGAGACTTAGGGCATCCCGCATGGAGCCATCCGCCGCCCGGGCAATATATCTGACGGCCCTCTCCTCCGCCGAAATCCCCTCCCGCCCCATCAATTCCTGCAGGCGGCCAGCTATGGTATCGATGGTAATCCGCCGGAAATCATAGCGCTGGCAGCGGGAGAGAATGGTCACCGGTATCTTGTGAACCTCTGTGGTAGCCAGGATAAAAATCACATATTCCGGCGGCTCCTCCAGGGTCTTCAAGAGGGCATTAAAGGCTCCGGTGGACAGCATATGCACCTCATCGATGATATAGACCTTATACCTGCCCTGGGTAGGCCGGTAGGCAACCTCCTCCCGGATCTCACGGATATTGTCCACCCCATTGTTGGAGGCCGCATCGATCTCGATCACATTGGTGGAAATACCCGCCTGGATGGCCTGGCAGGAGGGACATTGGTTGCAGGGACTGCCCTCCACCGGCCTCTCGCAGTTCACCGCTTTGGCCAGGATCTTGGCCACCGTGGTCTTGCCCGTTCCCCTGGTGCCGCAGAAAAGGTAGGCATGGCCTATCCTCTGAGCCCCCATCTGATTCTTCAGGGTGGTCACAATCGGATCCTGTCCCCGCACCTCCTCAAAGGTAGTGGGCCGGAACTTTCGATAAAGAGCTGTATAAGACATGGCGGCCTCCTAGTCTCCGAAGCTGATTCCTATCCGCTTGGCCGCCAGGATCTCCTGGGAAGCCGGATCTACGCTCTTGAGCTTGCCTGCACACTTCTCCAGGGGAATCTTCTTGATCTTTCCGTTGACAATGCCGATCATGTAACCATATTCCTCATCCATGACCATCTGGGCTGCCTCGGATCCGATGCGGGTGGAAAGCACCCGGTCATAGGGGCAGGGAGACCCTCCCCTTTGCATATGCCCCGGCACCGTCACCCGGATCTCCATACCGGTATGCTGCTCGATTTCCTCGGCAATCTTATAGGAAACAGAGGGATACTTGCGGGTAATCTCTGCCTGCTTCTTCTTCTGTTCCCTCCTGGGCAGACCGGCAACATCCTTGGAGACCGCTCCCTCTGCCACTGCCAGAATGGTAAATCCGCTGCCCCGGGCGCTGCGGGCATTGATGGCCTCCACCACCTTGTTGATATCATAGGGAATCTCCGGAATCAGGATGATATCCGCCCCGGCGGCGATGCCCGCATAGAGGGTCAGCCAGCCCACCTTATGGCCCATGACCTCCACAATAAAAACCCGATTATGGGAGGAAGCCGTGGTATGAATGCAATCAATGGCTTCTGTCGCAATATTGACCGCACTGTAGAAACCAAAGGTCATATCCGTCCCATAGATATCATTATCTATGGTCTTGGGCAAATGCAGGATATGAAGGCCCTCCTCCCGGAGGAGATTGGCCGTCTTCTGGGTTCCGTTGCCCCCCAGGATCACCAGACAATCCAGGCGCAGCTTATGATAGGTCTGCTTCATAGCCTCCACCTTGTCCAGCCCCTTGTCATCCGGCACCCGCATCAGCTTAAAGGGCTGGCGGGAGGTGCCCAGGATGGTGCCGCCCCGGGTCAGGATTCCGGAGAAATCCCTCGCCGACAGCATCCGATAATCCCCATAAATCAGGCCCTTATAGCCATTCATAAAACCATATACTTCCAATTCATCCACATTGTTGGCCAGTCCCTTCACCACGCCCCGCATGGTGGCATTCAATGCCTGACAATCTCCGCCGCTGGTCAGTAAACCGATTCTCTTCATTGGATAGGTGCCCTCTTTTCTTTTTTGTCCACTTAATTGGTTACACGGATTGTTCCTAAAGCCCTTCCCCCACCGACATGCCCCTAAAGGGACTAGCTTCGCGTCGCGAGCATGTCGTGGGCTCAGGCTTTTGACACTGTAACCAA
>CAVLCU010000166.1:0-3977 GCA_963661545.1 Lachnospiraceae bacterium
GGCCAGGAGACTGTAGAGAACACCCGATATGTAGGCGTCTCCGCTGCCGATCCGATCTACCACCTCAATATTCCGATAGGGCTCCTCCTCGTAGAAGGTATCCCCCTTCCCATCGTAGAGAACCGATCCAAAGGTATGTCTGCGGGGACTGTGCACAATCCGTTGGGTGGAAGCCACAAGGGAAATCGGATATTCCCGGGTGAAGCTCCTCATAATGTCCTGCAGGCTTCCCTCTTTTTGGAAAGTGAGGCGGGCAGTATCCTCGGAGCAGAAGAAGACATCCACATAGGGCAGAATCTTCTCAATGCAGGCTCTTGCCTCCTCCCCGGTCCAGAGGTTACTGCGAAAGTTGACATCAAAGGAGATCAAGGTCCCCTTTTCCTTAAAGCGCTTCATCATCTCAATGGCTGTTTCCCGGGTCTGAGGGCTAAGAGCCAGAGTAATACCCGTGGTATGAAAGCAGCGGGTGGATTCGAAAAGCCCCGGTTCGAATTCCTCGATAGAAATCTTATTGACGGAGGTATACATTCGGTCATAGACAATACGAGGCTTCCTGGGATAGGCACCATTTTCGTAATAATAGACCCCCAAACGGGCTGTGTTCTCCCGGTCATAGACCAGATAATCATCACTGACCCCACAGAAGCGAATACGGTTCTTTACAAAGGTTCCCACATCGCTGTCCGGTATCTTGGAAATAATCCCCGTCCGCAGCCCCAAAAGGGATACGCCGGATACCACATTCAACTCTGCGCCTCCCACCTGTTTCTGGAATATCTCCCCTTGCATCAACCGCTCATTTCCCGAAGGGGACAAACGCAGCAAAACCTCTCCCAAGGCCAATAAATCAAAGGATTTCCGAACCCTTTTCTCCATACACGCACCTCCAGCAAACACCCTGCTCTTACCTCTGTTTCCAGGCCTAAGTCAGCATCCTGCTCTTATCTTTGCACCCGGCCGGAGCCATCGCCTCCTGCCAGCTTGAGAACCTCATCCATGGAAACCATGTTCATGTCCCCCTCGATGCTATGCTTGAGGCAGGATGCTGCCACGGCAAATTCGATGGTGGCCTGGGGCTGGTAGTCATTTAAAATGGCACAGATCAGGCCGCCTCCAAAGCTGTCACCGCCCCCCACACGGTCTACGATATGCATCTTATATTTCTTGCTGAAATAATACTGGGATCCGTCGTAGAGCATGGCGGACCAGTTGTTATCATTGGCCGACAGGGATTCCCGCAGGGTAATGGCTACCTTGGAGAAGCCGAAGCGCTCTGCCAGCTGCCTTGCCACCTCCTTATATCCCTCCTGGTTGACCTCTCCTGCCGTTACGTCGGTATTTGCTGCCTTGATGCCAAATACATCCGCCGCGTCCTCCTCGTTAGCGATGCAGACGTCTACATATTGGCAGAGCTGTCCCATCACCTCCCCGGCCTTGGCCTTGGACCAGAGCTTATTGCGATAGTTGAGATCACAGGAAATGGTCAGGCCTGCCTCCTTGGCAGCCTTGCAAGCCTCCAGACAGATGGCAGCCACCTGGTCATTCAAGGCTGGGGTAATCCCTGTGAAATGGAACCAATCTGCTCCCTGGAAGATGGTCTTCCAGTCAAAGTCCTCCAAAGATGCTGTGGCGATGGAGGAACCGGCCCGGTCATAGATCACCTTGGAGGGGCGCTGGGAAGCCCCCTTTTCCAGGAAATAGATTCCCAGGCGGCTGCCCCCCCGGGCAATGGAGGAAGTGTCTACCCCATATCTTCGCAGGGCATTCACAGCCGCCTGACCAATCTCATGGGCAGGCAGCTTGGTGACAAATTTGGCATCCAGGCCGTAATTTGCCAGAGAAACGGCCACATTGGCCTCGCCTCCGCCATAGGTGGCGCCAAAGGACTCCGCCTGTACAAAACGATAATAGCCCTCCGGGGCCAATCTCAGCATAATTTCCCCAAACGTTACCACTTTTTTTGCCATTTCTTAACCCCTGCTTTCCTTTACAATCTCTGCTGCCTCTTTTGCCAGGGCAGTAATCTTCTGAAAATCTCCTGCTTTCAGCATATCGCCCTTGACCATCCAGCTGCCTCCGCAGGCCAGGATCCGGTCATAGGCCAGATAGTCTCTGACATTGGTGGCATTAATTCCACCGGTGGGCATGAATTTCACCATATTGTAGGGAGCTGCAAGAGCCTTGATCATCTTCAAACCGCCATTGGGCTCTGCAGGGAAGAATTTCACCACATTCAGGCCAAATTCCAGGGCCTGTTCGATATCGCTGGGGCAAGAGCAGCCGGGGGTAATCAGAACTCCCTGGTCCACGCAATGCTTCACAACCCTGGGGTTGAATCCCGGGCTGACGATGAATTTGGCTCCTGCGGCCACCGCACGATCCACCTGGTCTGTCGTCAGAACCGTTCCTGCCCCGATGAGCATCTCCGGAAATTGCTCTGACATCAGGCGAATCGACTCCTCGGCTGCTGCAGTACGGAAGGTCACCTCGGCACAGGGCAGACCCCCATCACACAGGGCCTGGGCCAGGGGAAGGGCATCCTTGACCTCCTCCAGGGCTACGACAGGTATGATCCCAGTTTGCTGAATTCTCTCCAAAATCTGATTCATCATCTTCCTCCTTCTCTTCCTCGGTTGACAACCAGGGAGCTTTTCCTTGTCTTTTTGTTGTTCCATATTGTGGAACCAACTTCCATATAATGATACTTTATATGAGAAATTATACACGACCAACCCCAGATGTCAAGAGCCTGGAAGGGAAAAAAAGAGGAAAAATCCCCGGGAAATCCAAGGATTCGCCTTGTGAATTCCCATCCATGGTGTTATAATTTGTTTCATAATGTGAAACAAGGAGATGGAATATGGAAGACAAGAATCCCATCCAGGTGGCAGGACGCTTATTTGAGACATTGGAATATCTGGCGGAACATGGGGCCACAGGTCTGATGGAATTGAGTGCTGCCCTGCACCTGAACAAGAGCACAGCCCACCGGATCGTCAGCTCCCTCCAGTATATGGGTTATGCCAGACAGAATAAAGAGAATGGTAAATATGAACTGAGCTACAAATTAGTAGGTTTAGCTGACAAGATCATGCAGCAGGTAGATGTGGTAAAGCTGGTTCGTCCCTGGCTGCAAAGGCTCATGGAGCTGTCCGGTGAGACCGTGCATTTTGTGGAAAGGGATGGAACGGATGCCGTCTACATAGATAAAGTGGAATGCTTCCGGAATTCCATCCAGATGGTATCAAGAATCGGCAAACGGATTCCCCTCTATCGCTCCGGCGTAGGCAAGGCCATGGCCGCCCGCATGCAGCCGGAGGAGGTGGCTGACCTGTGGAACCACAGTCTTCTGGTTAAGACCACCCCCCATACCATCGTAGATTATCAGGAATTTTTAGATGAGCTGGAGGGAATCCGCCGACAAGGTTATGCCCTGGATAATGAGGAAAACGAACCCGGAGTCCGCTGCATCGCCGCCGCCCTGACTGCCTGGGATACCAAGGCCAAATATGCCTTCAGCATCTCCGCCCCCGTCAGCCGCATGGACGATAAGAGGATCCAGGAGCTGTCCGCCTATGTCCTGCAGATGAAAGCCCAGATTGAGCAGGAGTTTTGAAAGCCTGGAAAAAGTCTTGACAGGGGCATCTTTTTGTGTTAAAGATAGTTTTGTCAAAATAGTGGGGAGCCGGACCGGATCTGGCTGAGAGGCGGAATTGTTGATTCCCGACCCGTTGAACCTGTTGGGTAATGCCATCGTAGGGAGATAAGGGACTGATCTCGTATTGGATTTCAGTAATCGCTCGCGAAGGCGGGCGATTTTTTTGTGGGCACCAGGATCCTGGTGGGCCCTCCGTACGTCCGCCAGGGTGAACGGGGCATTTATCTTGCCTGAAGGTTTCCATAGGGCTCCCCTGCACCAGCAGAAAGGAGTCTTTTTTTGATGGAAGCAAGAAAAAAGTATCATTGGGAGCTAAAGG
>CAVLCU010000167.1:0-3927 GCA_963661545.1 Lachnospiraceae bacterium
ATAATCAGCAGTTAGATTTATGGCGACTCGTTCTGGCTAGCGTCTGTACAGTAACTCCTTGAAAAGCCTTGCAGGGATTTTTCTCCAAAATGGTTTGACAAACGCGGAAACATGAGCTACAATTTGTTTGTTACATTAAAGTTTAGAACGCTAAAGCGTCAAACTGTATAGGAGGATTATTATGAAAAAGGCTATTGCATTTGTAAGCGCCATGATGCTGGCAGCATCCATGACTGCCTGTGGTTCAACAAGCTCTGACACCAGTGCATCCGCATCATCGAATGCATCGAAATCATCTGCATCTGAGGCAAGCAGTGCCGCAGACGCTTCTTCCGCAGAGGAGTCTGCAGATGGCAAGGTATATCAGATCGGCGTCTGCCAGCTGGTTCAGCACGAAGCTTTGGACGCTGCCACCGAGGGCTTTATCGATGCTGTGAAGGAAGGTCTGGGAGAGGATCAGGTCAATGTAGAGGTGCAGAATGCATCCGGTGATTCCGCTACCTGTGCTACCATTGTCAATACCTTTGTATCCAATGGGGTAGATCTGATTTTGGCCAATGCCACCGCTTCCCTCCAGGCAGCAGCGGCAGCTACCAATGAGATCCCCATTCTGGGAACTTCCATTACCGATTATGCCACCGCTCTGGACATTGATGACTGGACCGGGGTAACGGGAACCAATATCTCCGGTACGGCAGACCTGGCTCCCCTGGATGAACAGGCGGCCATGCTGAATGAGCTCTTTCCGGATGCCAAGAATGTAGGCATTCTCTATTGCTCCGCGGAGGCCAATTCTGCTTATCAGGCAACGACCATCACCGGTTACCTGGAGGATTTGGGATATAGCTGCAAGAATTATACCTTTGCAGATTCCAACGACATCGCATCGGTAGCCACCAGCGCTTCTTCGGAGTGTGATGTCATCTATATTCCTACCGACAATACGGCTGCTTCCAATACGCAGGTCATCAACAACGTATGCCTGCCGGCAGGAGTACCGATTATCGCCGGTGAGCAGGGCATTTGCGCCGGCTGCGGCGTGGCAACTCTGTCCATCAGCTACTATGAGATCGGACAGAAGGCAGGAGAGATGGCAGTAGACATCCTGAAAAACGGAGCAGATGTATCTGAGATGCCCGTCGAATATGCCGCCAATGTAACCAAGCAATATGTGGCTTCCAGATGTGAGGAGCTGGGCATTACCGTTCCTTCTGATTACGAGGCCATTGAGGAATAAAGCAAGAGAGTAAAGCGGTAAAGTAACCCCCATGGCGGCTGATACCGCCACCACCAAAGAAAGGGCTGTCGCATGGGCCGGAATGCGGCAGTCCTTAAAGACGTATATGGAGGAAATGTTGTGGAACTTGTAAAACTATTCAATGCATTGCCGGGAGCCTGTGCCCAGGGTTTGATCTGGGGCATTATGGCCATCGGCGTCTATATCACTTATAAGATTCTGGATCTTGCGGATCTGACTGTGGATGGCACCATGGCAACCGGGGGAGCAGTCTGCATCGTTATGATGCTGAAGGGCTATCCGGTGGGAGTGGCTCTTTTGTTCTCTTTCGCAGCAGGTCTCCTGGCTGGTCTGGTGACGGGCATTTTGCATACTGCCATGGGAATTCCGGCAATTCTGGCAGGAATTTTGACCCAGCTGGGTCTCTATTCCATCAACCTGCGTATTTTGGGAAATGCATCTAACATGGCGATCAGCGTGGATAAGTATGACCTGCTGGTTTCCCTGCGTTTTATCAAGGGAGTTCCCTTCTACAAGAACACCCTGGTAGTGACAGCAATTCTGATTGTGATTGTCATCGCTGCCCTGTATTGGTTCTTCGGAACAGAGCTGGGCTGTTCGGTGCGGGCCACCGGTGCCAATGAGAGAATGGCCTGCGCCCAGGGGATCAATACCAATTTCTGCAAGATTCTGGGTCTCATGCTTTCCAACGGAATTGTAGCCTTCTCCAGCGGTCTCTATGCCCAGTACCAGGGCTTTGCCGATGTCCAGGCAGGCCGTGGCGCCATCGTCATCGGTCTGGCAGCCGTTATCATCGGCCAGGTGGTATTTGGCAAGATCTGCAAGAATTTTGCCACCCGCCTTATGGCTGTGGCCATCGGAGCCGTGATCTACTATCTGGTACTGCAGGTAGTGCTGTGGCTGGGCCTCAATGCCAATGACCTGAAGCTGATCTCTGCCATCGTGGTGGCTATCTTCCTGGCCATCCCGGTTCTCCTGGAAAAGGGCAGGATCAAGCGTTCCTATACGGAAGGGGGTCAAGACGGATGCTGATCATTTCAAATGTAGAAAAAACCTTCAATATGGGAACCGTCAACGAGAAGAAGGCTTTGAACGGTCTGAATCTGAGCCTCAGCGACGGAGATTTCGTCACCGTCATCGGCGGCAACGGGGCCGGCAAATCCACCATGCTGAATATGATTTGCGGTGTTTATCCCATTGACAAGGGGAAGATCATCTTGAATGGAGAGAATATCTCCCGCTGGTCGGAGCATAAGCGAGCCACCTTCCTGGGTCGGGTCTTCCAGGATCCCATGATGGGAACGGCGGCAGATATGGAGATTCAGGAGAATCTGGCTTTGGCCTACCGCCGCGGCCAGAAGAGGGGCATGAAATGGGCCATAACCAAGGATGAAAAGGAAAAGTACAAGGAAGCCTTGAAAAGTCTGGGGCTTGGCCTGGAGAGTCGCATGACCAGCAAGGTGGGGCTTCTGTCCGGAGGACAGAGACAGGCTCTGACCCTTCTCATGGCTACCCTGCGCAAGCCGGAACTGCTCTTGCTGGATGAGCATACAGCCGCCCTGGATCCCAAGACCGCAGCCAAGGTTCTGGATCTGACAGAGAGGATCGTAGACGAGAACAGGCTGACCACCATCATGATTACCCACAATATGAAGGATGCCATTCGCATGGGTAACCGTTTGATCATGATGCACGAGGGACGGATCATCTATGATGTGGCAGGAGAAGAGAAGAAAAATCTCAAGGTCTCCCAGCTGCTGGAGAAGTTCGAGCAGGCCTCCGGTGAGGAATTCGCCAACGACCGGATGATGCTGAGCTGAAGCGGATATTTTGCAGCAGTAAGTGCCAAGGGCAGGAGGACAGGAAGAAGAAAAGAAAAGCAAAGCCGTCACGGGGGCAATGCCCTCCGGGACGGCTTCGTTTATGCGCAGAACAATAGATGTATCTTCCTCCTTTGGGAGCAGGCTTATATCTGTAAGAAGAATGCTACCAGTACTTTTCCATGCTGGCAGCGACCTTCTCATCAGACAGATGGAATTCCTTAGCAAGGAGTTCCAGGGTGGATTCCCGATTCAGTCCGACCTGACGGCAGGTTCGGATTGCACCCTTGACTTCTCCTTCCTTGATGCCTTCCTCAATCCCTTCTTTCCTCAATTCTTCCAATGCAGTGCACATATTTACCCCCCCTCCTTCCCTCTCTGCTTGCAAGGAATAGTGAATCAGTTGCTGCGAGCTTGTGATGGCTCCGATTACCAGGCCGACTTCCGTGGAAAGTTCGCTATGCTGGTAGAGGCTTTCAATTCCCTCATAATCTCTTTGATAGATTCGCCGACTGATCTCGAAGACAGTGTGCACATCCGGGTCGCGGAAATGTAAAGCCTCGCTATCACGCAGCTGCAGCAAATGCATTCGGTAATCAGCAACCAGAGCTTTGAATTCCTCCGGAATCGATAACATGTCAGTCAGAGATTGGGGACCGTCCTCCAAACAGTGTGGCGTTGAGCAGGTCTGCAAAATGATGGTTCTTTCTCCAGAATTCCTTGAGGATGGAATGCTGCTTGATTTTATTAATCTCAGCCGTATCATTCTCCTTCCCATCTCTTCCATTTGTATTTTGACACTCCCCATGCCTAAAGGCAGGGGATTCTTGCTACCTGCCACTACATAAT
>CAVLCU010000168.1:0-1887 GCA_963661545.1 Lachnospiraceae bacterium
TAGCACGGAACAATCCGTGTAACCGCAGGTTTGGGTGTTTTGACACCCAAACCAAATATGGTTACGGAATCAAGGCCTTCTTCTTGCCCGCCTTGTAATCTTCATAGAGAGGGGACATAGAGCGAAGACGGCTTACGATCTCTTTTATCTTATCTACCGTAAAATCAATATCCTCCTTGCTGATCTCCTCGGACAGGGTCAGGCGAAGAGAGCCATGGGCAATCTCATGGGGCAGGCCAATAGCCAGCAGCACATGAGAGGGATCCAAAGAGCCGGAGGTGCAGGCAGATCCGCTGGAAGCGCAGATTCCGGCCATATCCAGCATGATCAGCAGGGACTCTCCTTCCACGAATTCAAAGCTGAAGTTCACATTATTGGGCAGCCGCAAGCTAGGATGACCATTCAATTTGCAGTTGGGAATCTCCTTGCGGATCCGATCTATCATATAATCCCGCAGGGCAATCTCCTTGTCCGTCCTCTCCTTCATGGTTTCGACAGCTCTTCTGGCTGCCACCCCATAGCCTACAATCCCGGGAACATTCTCTGTTCCTGCCCGGCGCTTCCTCTCCTGGGCTCCGCCATGGACAAAGGAACGAATCTTAACCCCCTTGCGGATATAGAGGAAACCGATTCCCTTGGGACCATTAATCTTATGGCCACTGGAGCTGAGCATGTCAATCTGGCATTCCTCCACGGAAATAGGCAGCTGGCCGAAAGCCTGAACAGCATCGGTATGGAAGAGAATCCCGTGTTCCCTGGCAATCCTTCCAATCTCCCGGATGGGCTGAATCGTTCCGATCTCGTTGTTGGCAAACATGATGGAGATCAGGATGGTCTCCGGAGTGATGGCCTTCTCCAGCTGTTCCAGACTCACCAGGCCATTCTCGTCCACATCCAGATAAGTAACCTTGGCGCCTCTCTCCTTTTCCAGATATTGGCAGGTATGGAGAATCGCATGATGCTCGATCTTGGTCGTAATAATGTGATTGCCCTTGGCCTTATAGGCTTCAAAGGTAGCCTTCAAGGCCCAATTGTCCGCCTCGCTTCCTCCGGCTGTAAAATATATCTCCTCCGGCCCAGCTCCCAAGACCCTGGCAATGGCCTCTCGTCCCTGGGTGATGGCCTCCTTGCTCTTGGTCGCAATGGAGTAAATACTGGAAGGATTCCCATACAATTCTGAGAAATAAGGAAGCATAGCCTCCACTACCTCCGGTGCTGTCTTTGTCGTTGCTGCATTATCCAGGTAAATCATTGATGATATCTCCTCTTTTCCTTAAAGTGTGCTTAGGGGGCAAAGCACCCAAACCCATGGTTACAGGGATGGTTCCCTGTGACTAATTGCCGCATCTTTGAACCGGTTCTCCCCCCTTCTCGTCCAACAATTGTCGACTCTTGCTGACCAGCTCCTCCAGCATCATAGAATCCACAGTCTGGGTAATGGCATCATTGATCTTCTTCCATACCAGCTTGGTCACACAGCAATCCGCTCCCTCGCAGGGCTGCTCCCCGTATTCCCCATAGGCGGAGCAGGCTACCGCATGGAGATCTCCCTCCAAAGCCCGGAGGACGTCTCCTACGGAAATCTCAGCGGCCGGCTTAGCCAGCCGGTAACCTCCTCCCGCACCTCGCACGCTGATCACCAGACCCGCTTTCTTCAGCAAGCGAACCAGCTGCTCTAAGTAGCTCTCCGAGATTCCCTGGCGCTCCGAGATACTCTGAATGGAAACCGTATCCTCTTCCTCATGTACCGCCAAATCGATCAGGGCTCGAAGTCCATATCTGCCCTTGGTTGAGAGTTTCATCTCTCTCCCTCCCTTCCTGCACCGGATAAGCCTCCGATGGAAATCCGACTAAATTAGTCGGATTTTTTCATTCCAAGAATAACAC
>CAVLCU010000168.1:1897-3869 GCA_963661545.1 Lachnospiraceae bacterium
AATAACACCTGCCTTTGTTTCTGTCAAGTATATCTTCAAAAAAAGACGGCCAAGGGAGGCGGTTCCTGACCGCATTCTCCTTTGTCCGTCTTTTTCTCTATCAAATACAGGTTCAGATCACCTGCTGCTGGAACTCTCTCAAGGTCTGAACCGATACGTTCATGGCCGCATGTTCCTGCTCATTCATGGGCAAACGCATGGTTCTCTGCACCCCGTCCCAGTTGACTACGCAAGGCAGGGAAATGGCCACGCCAGCCCAATCCCCGTATTCCTCTCCCAATACATGAGACACCGGAAGAATGGCATTTTCATCCTTCACAATCCCCTCTACGATATTGGAAACAGCCATGGCCACTCCATAGAAGGTTGCCCCCTTCATCTGGATGATCTCTGCTCCGCCCTCCCGGGTGCGCTTGGCAATCTCCTCCTTATTCAGTTGGGTTCCCACCTGCTGGGTGTATTCATCCACCGGAATCCCGGCAATATTGGCTGCACTCCAGATGGGCACCTGGGAATCCCCATGTTCTCCCAGAATATAGGCATCCACATCCTCTATATTCACATTCAAAGCCTTGCTGATAAAATAGCGGAGCCGGGCGGTATCCAAAGAGGTACCGCTTCCGATCACCCGGGAAGAGGGAAGCCCGGATTCCTCCCGAACGGCAGCCGTCAGCACGTCAGCGGGATTGGATACTACCAGGATCATAGGCTCTTTGGCATATTCCATGATGCTCCTGGTAATGCTCTTGATGATCGATACGTTGGTCTTGGCCAGGTCCAGACGAGTCTGACCGGGCTTGCGTGCGATTCCTGCTGTGATAATAATCAGCTGAGCATCTGCGCACTCGCTGTAATCCCCCTTGCGCACCCAGACCTGCTTAAAGAATCCGGTTCCCTGAGCGATATCCAAAGCAGCGCCCTGGGCCCGATCTTCATTCAGATCCACCAGCACGATATCATTGGCCAATTTCCTTACCATCAGGGTATAGGCAATCGCCTCCCCCACATTGCCTGCGCCTACCACAACGATCTTGTTCTTATGATTCCTCATCTTTTTTCGTCCAATCCTTTCTCGGTACTCCCTTTACTCTACGCAAAAATTTTTGCTATTATATGATTCTGCGAAAAATATTTCAGTTCTCTTTCCCTCTGTTTTTCCCCCTTTCATAAAAACCAAAAAATTTTTTTAATTATACACCCATGAGATTATTTGCGCAAGTGTTTTTGTGAAATTTCTTTCTGATTCTCCTTCTTTTATGTCTATGCATCAAATTTTATACATGGCAGACGCCTGTTTTGCAGCTTTACAGATCTCATTTTTTGCAAAAACGGATTTTCGGTATAGACAAGTCAAAAAAGCTGTTGTACCCTATTTGGGATGTACATCCTTCTCCATTTATCATCTATCGTAATTCTGTTTCACCTGTACAATGGAATTGTAAACCATGGCAAGGACAAGACGCTGTCAGCCGTGAGAATTGAAAAACGAGGTAGCTATCCATGAGAGATACGGACGTAATCCAACACATCAAGGATCTGTGTGAGGAACGGGACTGGACCTATTACCGTCTGGCCAAGGAAGCAGAGATTCCCTATTCGACCATCAGCAATATGCTGCACCGCACCAATATCCCCACCATCCCCACCCTGCAGAAAATGTGCGACGGTCTTGGGGTAACCCTGTCGGACTTCTTTGCCGATGAGAGTGGTCAGGTCCATCTGACAGAACCCCAACAGGAGATGCTGGAGATCTATAGTCGCCTGGGCAGTGACGACCGCAAGCTCCTTCTGGCCTACGGAAAGGGTCTGGGAAAGCTCCTGTAAGATATGAAACAAGGCAAAAAGCGCAGAAGAGATGCGAAGAATCATCCTGAAATGGTTCTTCGCATCTCTTCTGCGCTTCTATAGAAATAGGATTGGTTACACGGATTGTTCCGTGCTCAACAACCCATGGGGGTAATGAGGATACAAT
>CAVLCU010000169.1:0-3787 GCA_963661545.1 Lachnospiraceae bacterium
GCCGTCAGCTGGCCAACCATGGCCCACGTCGGCTGATTATCTTCGATATCTATGAGAATAATGCCTACGACATCCAGCAGGAACTGAAGCGGTCTTATCCGGATCTGGATCTGGTGACCTTGATCGGATCCGTGCGGGATACCAAGCGGGTCAACAAGATCATGGAGACCTACCGGCCTCAGATTATCTACCATGCGGCGGCGCATAAGCACGTACCCCTTATGGAGGACAGCCCCAATGAGGCGGTGAAGAACAATGTCCTGGGGACCTGGAAGCTGGCCAAAGCCGCCGACCGCTATCAGGCGGAGAAGTTCGTCATGATATCCACCGACAAGGCGGTGAATCCCACCAACATCATGGGAGCCTCCAAGCGCATCTGTGAGATGATCGTCCAGACCTTTGCCAAGCATTCGGCAACCCAGTTTGTGGCCGTTCGTTTCGGCAATGTCCTGGGCAGCAATGGCAGCGTCATTCCTTTATTTCGCAAACAGATCGCAGAGGGGGGACCGGTGACGGTGACCCATCCGGATATCATCCGCTACTTTATGACCATTCCTGAGGCGGTTGCCCTGGTACTCCAGGCCGGTGCCTATGCCCAGGGAGGAGAGATCTTCGTCCTGGATATGGGAGAGCCGGTGAAGATCCTGGATCTGGCCAGGAATATGATCTCCCTGTCCGGCTATGTGCCAGGCCGGGATATTGAGATCGTATTTACCGGTCTTCGTCCCGGGGAAAAGCTCTATGAGGAGCTTCTCATGGACGAGGAGGGCCTAAGCGCCACCAAGAATGAGAAAATATTCGTCGGCCGTCCCATTGAGCTGGATGAAGATCTGCTCTGGGAGACCCTGGAACGAATGCGGACCGAATGCGATGAGGATCGGATGCGGCTGCTGGTGAAAGGACTGGTTCCCACCTACATGCTGCCTGGCATCTGGAAGGAAAAGGTACAGGGAATGCATCGATAGGCGGACAGGGAGGAATTCTGTCAGAATGGAAGGGACACAGACAGGACAAAAGGAAGGAAATCGGAAGAAAGAGCCTGATAGGGGGGACGAGGGCAGATGATTTACAGGGGAGTTGGAAAACGGGCAGCGGATACGATTTTGGCGGTCATTGCCTTACTTCTTTTGTCTCCTCTCTTTCTGATCTGCAGCCTGATCGTCAAATGCAGTTCCCCGGGACCGGTCTTCTTTTGCCAGCAAAGGCTGGGACTGGGGGGCAGGGAATTCACCATGTACAAGTTCCGGTCCATGGCAGTAGGAGCAGAGCATACCGGCAGCGGAGTCTACAGTGACAAGTCCGATCCCCGGGTAACGAAGGTTGGCCGGATCCTTAGAGCCACCAGTATCGATGAATTACCCCAGCTGATCAATATTCTTCGGGGGGATATGGCCTTCGTAGGCCCCCGTCCCCCCTTGACCTACCATCCCTGGCCCATCGAACAGTATACCAGGGAACAGCTTCCCATGTTCGATGTCCGCCCCGGTATCACAGGCTGGGCTCAGGTCAACGGGAGAAAGACGGTGGAATGGCATCATCGCATCGAATTGAATGTCTACTATGCGACTCATGTAAGCCTGACCTTTGACCTGAAGATCCTATGGCTGACCCTTCGCAAGGTTATCCGCAACGAGGATAATGAAAATACAGGCAGTACTGTATGAATATATGAAACAGAAAGGCCCCCAAAAATGTGGGGGGGGGTAAAAACGTGCTGGTTCTCATGTATATCACCAATCATCCGGCTGTAGCCAGGATTGCCGCCGATTCCGGCGTAGATCGTATCTTCATTGACATGGAGGTCCTGGGCAAGGCGGAACGGCAGAGGGGACGGAATACGGTCCAGTCCCATCATATTCCGGAGGATATTGCCCGGGTCAGGGAGGCAGTAGGAAACCAGGTGGAGATCATGGCCCGGGTCAATCCCCTGAATCCCAACTCCCAGGCGGAGATTGACGCAGCCATTCATTACGGAGCTGACGTGATCATGCTGCCCATGTGGCGAGAGGCGAAGGAATTGGATCAGTTCATTGACCTGGTGGGGGGCCGGGCCCGGACCATGCCCCTGCTGGAGACAGATACGGCGGTGGAGAATCTGGAGGCGGCTCTTCAGGTGCCCGGTATCGACCAGATCCACATCGGCCTCAACGACCTCCATATCTGCTACCGGGAGGATTTCCTCTTTCAGCCCCTGGCAGACGGAACCGTGGATCGCCTGTGTGCCGCCATTGGGGCAGCAGGGATTCCCTACGGTTTCGGTGGGGTGGGACGCCCCGGCTGCGGTACCCTTCCGGCAGACCATATCCTGGCGGAGCATGTACGCCTGGGCTCCCAATATGTCATCCTATCCAGGAGCTTTTGCAATGCCAATCAGATCACGGACCTGGATCAGATCCGCCTTCTCTTCCGGGAGGGGGTGGCCAGTATCCGCCGTCTGGAAAGGGAATATGCCACCTGGACACCGGATCAGCTGGAGGAAAACCGTCAAACTGTAAGACGCATCGTAGACCATATTGTGAGGGAAAAATACCGATGAATATCCTGATAACCGGAGCCTTTCAACTGAATAAGGAGCAAAGGGAGGAGCTGGAGACTCTGGGACATCGGGTGGATTTTCACCCGGACGAGAAAACCCCCGTCCGGAATCCGGAACAATATGAGGCTGTGGTCTGCAATGGTCTTTTTCTCCATCAGCCCATCGAGGCCTTTGCCGGTCTGCAGGTTATCCAGCTGACCAGCGCCGGCCTGGACCGGGTACCAATAGAATATATAGAAAGTCACGGGATACGCTTGTACAGAGCCGCAGGGGTCTACAGCATTCCCATGGCTGAATTTGCCATAGGCGGCATTCTGCAGATCTACAAGCAGAGCCGCTTTTTTGCGGATAGGCAGAAGCAGCACCGGTGGGAAAAGCACCGGGGACTGCTGGAGCTGTCCGGCAAAACCGTCACCATCCTGGGCTGCGGGGAGGTGGGACGGGAGATTGCCAGGCGTTTGCAGACCTTCGGCTGTCAGATCATAGGCGTCAATCGGAGGGTGAGAGGCAGGGAGAAAGACAAAGAAGCCGGGCAAGCCGGGCAAATCAGACAAGGATGGCAGGTCAGAGAAGACGAGCAAGCCGGGCAAGACGTTCCGATCGATTCTTTTGCGGTATTTGACCAGATGCTGCCTCTGAGTCAGCTGGCTCAGGCGGCAGCCATGAGCGACATCCTCATCTGCTGCCTTGCCCTGGCAGAGAATACCAGGGGTATCATCAGCCAGGACATCTTCCGTCAATTAAAGCCCGGTGCTATCTTGGTCAATCTGGCAAGGGGCGGCCTGGTGGATCAGGAAGCCATGATTTGGTGGCTGCAGGGCAGGGAAGAGGGAGACAAGGGCAACGACAGACGGGAAACAAAAGCCTGTGGTGGCGCAATCAGGCATGGCGAAAGAACAGAGAGAGCCTGTGGCGGCGCTGTCCTGGATGTCTTCCGGGAGGAACCCTTGGCCGAGGATAGTCCATTGTGGGACATGGATCATGTGATCCTCACCCCCCATAACAGCTTTGTGGGAGAGGGGAATCAGGAGAGACTGTGGAAGAAGATCAAATGGACTTTTCAAGGCTATGATATGGTCAGTCACAATGCGAAGGGAGGCGACGTACGTGTTACTTGAATTTGCATGTTCGAACCATAAGTCTATTAGAAATGAAGTGCTTTTCTCAGCCTTGGCAGGAGAAGACAACACATATGAAGATAAGATATTTGAGATCGCAGGGATTCGAGTGCTGAAATCAGCAGTAATATAC
>CAVLCU010000170.1:0-3785 GCA_963661545.1 Lachnospiraceae bacterium
CTGCTATACTGTCCCTACAAGGAGGTAATACGCATGGAAATCAAATCAGTCACCCATTCATCCTTTGCCCCATATGGCAAGGTTCTCACCGACTATGACACTGCGGAACTTCTGGAGGAAATGAAGCATACCCCTCTTCCGGATGAGGAGGTTATCTACGTTCCTTCTGATCCTGCTCTGGAGAAGCTGCCTGCCGCAGCAGACTTTCAGATGCGGGCCTTCGGCGGCCTGCCCATCCAGATCGGTTATTGCAACGGGCATAACCATCTCTTGAATGCCCTGGAATATCACAGGAATTCAGAGATCAACATTGCTGTCACTGACCTGATTCTTCTGCTGGGACGTCAGCAGGATATCACCGAAGATTTCACCTATGACACGGACAAGGTAGAAGCCTTTCTTGTACCTGCCGGTACGGCCTTGGAGGTCTATGCCACCACCTTACATTACGCACCGGTATCTGTGAATCATCAGAACTTCCGCTGTGTGGTGATTCTGCCCAAGGGAACCAATGAAGACCTGCCCTGCCCCCCCTACAGCAAGGGAGAGGAGCGTCTCCTGACTGCCGTAAACAAATGGCTCATCGCCCACGAGGATGCCCACATTGAGGGAGCTTTCAATGGACTGAAGGGGGAGAATATCCAACTGTAGACAAACCCACAGTTACTCATAAGAGGCAGTGGCAGATACTTCTCCCTAAGAGCTTATGTCCCTGCCTTGAAACCCTGATATACCAAACGGAGGAAAACAAAACATGGAAAATACCTTATTGAACAACATTCCATCCATTAAAATCGGTGTTGTTGCCGTCAGCAGAGACTGTTTCCCAGAGGATCTGTCCGTCAATCGCCGGAGGGCTCTGATTGACGCCTATACGTCCAAATATGGTGCAGATTCTATCTATGAGTGTCCCATCTGTATTGTAGAGAGCGAGATTCATATGGTACAGGCTTTAGAGGATATTCAGAAGGCTGGCTGCAATGCTCTCTGCGTTTACCTGGGCAACTTTGGTCCGGAGATCTCCGAAACCCTGCTGGCCAAGCATTTTGACGGACCCAAGATGTTCGTGGCAGCTGCGGAGGAGAGCGGCAACAACCTGGTAGGAGGCCGCGGAGATGCCTATTGCGGTATGCTCAATGCCAGCTACAATCTGAAGCTTCGCAATATCCATGCTTACATTCCCGAGTATCCCGTAGGGGATGCCCAGGATTGTGCCGATATGATTCATGAATTCCTGCCCATCGCCCGTGCCGTTCTTGGCCTGTCCAACCTGAAGATTATCAGCTTCGGACCCAGACCCCTGAACTTCCTGGCCTGCAACGCTCCCATCAAGCAGCTCTACAATCTGGGAGTAGAGATTGAGGAGAACTCTGAACTGGATCTCTTCGAAGCCTACCATAAGCATGACAATGACCCCCGTATCCCCGATGTGGTAAAGGATATGGCGGCAGAGCTGGGAGAAGGCAACAAGAAGCCGGAGATTCTGCCTAAGCTGGCTCAATACGAGCTGACCCTCAAGGATTGGGTGCAGGATCACAAGGGTTATCGCAAATATGTAGCTCTGGCTGGTAAATGCTGGCCTGCCTTCCAGACCCAGTTTGGCTTCGTACCCTGCTATGTCAACAGCCGTCTCACCGCCCAGGGCATTCCCGTATCCTGCGAGGTAGACATCTACGGCGCCCTCAGCGAATATATCGGAACCTGTGTCAGCCAGGATATCGTAACCCTGCTGGATATCAACAATTCCGTTCCCAAGGATCTCTATGAGGAGGATATCAAGGGCAAGTTCAACTACACCTTGAAGGATACCTTCATGGGCTTCCACTGCGGCAATACCGCCAGCCAGAAGCTGGCCTTCTGTGAGATGAAATACCAGTTTATCATGGCCAGATCCCTGCCGGAGGAGGTTACCCAGGGTACCCTGGAGGGCGAGATCCTGCCGGGAGACATCACCTTCTTCCGTCTGCAGAGCACCTCTGACAACATCCTGCGAGCCTATGTGGCACAGGGCGAGGTACTGCCGGTACATACCCGTTCCTTTGGCGCCATCGGCATCTTCGCCATTCCGGAAATGGGACGTTTCTACCGTCATGTCCTGATCGAGGGCAATTATCCCCATCACGGGGCCGTTGCTTTCGGACATCATGGCAAGGCCCTGTATGAAGTCTTCAAATACCTGGGAGTTCCGGTAGGCGAGATTGGCTTCAACCATGGAGCCCATGACCGTTATCCGGGAGAGAACCCCTTCTGTTAAGGAGAAGAAAGGAGATATTTCCATGTATTATATAGGAATTGACCTGGGGACCTCTGCCGTAAAGCTTCTCCTGATGGAGACAGACGGTACCATCGTCAAAACCGTCAGCCGCGACTATCCCCTGTATTTTCCCCATCCCGGATGGTCGGAGCAAAATCCGGAGGACTGGTATGACCAGTCCTTCCTGGGGCTGAAGGAGCTGACAGCCGACATCGACAAGAGCCAAATCGGCGGCATCAGCTTCGGCGGCCAGATGCACGGTCTGGTCACCCTGGATGACAAGGATCAGGTGATCCGTCCCGCCATCCTCTGGAATGACGGGCGGACCACAGAGGAGACAGATTATCTCAACCAGGTCATCGGCAAAGATGTCCTGTCCGCCTGCACAGCCAACATCGCTTTCGCAGGCTTCACGGCCCCCAAGATCCTCTGGATGGCCAAGCATGAACCGGACAAATTTCAGCAAATCAAGAAGATTATGCTGCCCAAGGACTATCTGGCCTATCGCCTCAGCGGCAGCTTCTGCACCGATCTGTCCGACGCCTCCGGCATGCTTCTGCTGGATGTCAGGAACCGGAAATGGTCCCCCAAAATGCTGGATATCTGTCAGATTACAGAGACCCAGCTTCCAACCCTCTACGAAAGCTATGAGGTGGTGGGTACCCTCAAGCCGGAGTTAGCTGACCAGCTGGGATTCCCCAAATCCGTCAAGATCATTGCCGGAGCCGGAGATAATGCGGCAGCAGCTGTAGGAACCGGCACCGTAGGAAATGGAAGGTGCAATCTCTCCCTGGGAACCTCCGGAACCATTTTCATCTCCAGCGATACCTTCGGGGTAGACGAGCACAACGCCCTCCACTCCTTCGCCCACGCAGACGGCCACTACCACCTGATGGGCTGCATGCTCAGCGCTGCCTCCTGCAACAAGTGGTGGTGTGAGGACATCCTGCATACCGACCGCTATGCCGAGGAACAGACCCAGATTCAGAAACTGGGAGAAAATGATGTCTTCTACCTGCCCTACCTGATGGGAGAGCGTTCTCCCCACAATGACCCCAATGCCAGAGCCGTCTTCCTGGGCATGCGCATGGACACCAGTCGGGCAGATATGACCCAGGCAGTCCTGGAAGGAGTCGCCTTCGGTCTTAGGGATTCTCTGGAGGTGGCCCGAAGCCTGGGATTGGATATTCAGCGTTCCAAGATCTGCGGCGGCGGTGCCAAGAGCCCCCTCTGGAAGAGGATTATGGCCAACGTCATGAACCTCACCATCGACGTTCCTGCCATCGAGGAAGGTCCCTCCCTGGGAGGAGCCATGCTGGCAGCTGTAGGCTGCGGGGAATATCCCAATGTAGAAGCCGCGGCGGATGCCATTGTCAAGGTTACGGAAAGCCTTGACCCGGAACCTCAATTGGTCGCCAAGTACGAGCAGAAGTACCAGAAGTTCCGTACCCTCTATCCCACATTGAAAACCCTTTTTTAAAACACCCAAACCTTTGGTTACACGGATTGTTCCGTGCTACGCACTCCCACA
>CAVLCU010000171.1:0-3013 GCA_963661545.1 Lachnospiraceae bacterium
CCCTCATTGAGGGGCGTGTCATAAAGCCCTTCCCCCACCGACATGCGAGCATGTCGTGGGCTCAGGCTTTTGACACTGTAACCAAGATTTTCCATATGGTTCAAAATACGTCACATTTTCGATCCTATCACCGTTTATCTGGTACTCAAAAAAGAAAATTTCTATAATACTTCCCTTTTTCAAGTTATATATATCCACCTTTTCAAAACATGACGAGCTACATTGTAGACTTATAATAGAATTTTCCTCAAATAGGGATGAAGCAAACGTTTTTACACGAATTTCATAAGCTTCTCTGTTTATCTCTTGAATCATACCTTTTGCAGAATCCATGGGTAAAGCATCACTTTTCTCTTCTCTCCCACACTTTGTAACAGAAAAGAGCAGGAGGCAAATAGCTGCAATAAGAGCTATCGCTATCATTATTTTTTTAACCATTTTTCTATATACGCCAAAACACCCAGCCCACAGAGTTTTTCTGCAGGCTGGGCTTTCTATATCTGATTCGATGATTTAGTTGGCCTTCTTGTTGGCCTTGATGAGCTCGGTCAGCTTAGGAACGATCTTGTTCAGGTCGCCTACCAGACCGTAGTCAGCTACCTCGAAGATGGGAGCTGTCTCGTCCTTGTTGATGGCGATGATCAGGTCGGACTCTTCCATACCGGCTACGTGCTGGATAGCACCGGAAATACCGATGGCAAAGTATACCTGGGGACGAACGGTCTTACCGGTCTGTCCTACCTGCAGATCCTTGGGCTTCCAGCCGGAATCTACCACGGCACGGGAGCAGCTTACTTCTCCGCCGATGGCCTCTGCCAGGTCTTCCAGAATCTTGAAGTTCTCCGGGCTTCCCAGGCCACGGCCGCCGGATACCAGAATCTTGGCATCCATGATATCTACGGTATCGGTAACGGACTTCACAATGTCCAGGATCTCCACATACTTGTTGTCCGGGGTAAATCCGGGATTGTATTCCACTACCTCAGCCTTGGCTCCCTCGATAGGAGCGATCTTCTGCATAACGCCGGGACGTACCGTTGCCATCTGGGGACGGTTGTTGGGGCATGCGATGGTGGCGATGGTATTGCCACCGAAGGCGGGACGGGTCATAAGCAGCTGATTGTGCTTCTGCTCCTGGCCTTCTCTGGCAACCAGAGGGAAGTCACCGATATCCAGCTGGGTACAGTCTGCCGTCAGACCGGTAGCCACACGAGCGGAAACTCTGGGGCCTAAGTCACGACCGATGGCTGTAGCTCCCACCAGCATAATCTCCGGCTTGAACTCATTGATGACAGATGCCAGAGCGTGGGTATAAGGCTCGGTTCTGTATTCCTTCAATTCGGGATCGTCCACTACGATGACCCGGTCAGCGCCATAGGCTGCCAGCTGATCGGACAGATCCTTCACACCGCTTCCGATGAGGACAGCGGTTACATTAGTATCCAGGTCTTTGGCCAGGTCCTTGGCTTTTCCCAGCAATTCGAATGCGATGCCGCTTAACTGGTTATCCACCTGCTGTGCAAAGACAAATACGCCCTTATATTCTTCCAAATTCATTCCTATTCACCGCCTTTATTAAATGATGTGTTTTTCCTGCAGTTTCTCCAGCAGATACGCTGCTCCTGCTTCCGGATCCAGGGTAAATGTCTCACCGGCACCCTTACGTACCTTATCGGAAGCCTTGGCGATCTTGGTGGGAGAACCCTTCAGACCAATGTTGGCATCATCCAGATCCTTCAGATCTGCTCTTCCCCAGGTAGTAATCTCAGCATCGCAGGCATCGAAGATTCCGCCGGGGGTCATATAACGGGGCTCATTTAATTCAGAAAGAGCAGTGATCAGGCAAGGCATCTGAGCCTTCACCACATGATATCTGTCCTCATACTGGCGCTCAACGATCACGCTGTCGCCCTCAATCTTCAGATTCTGGGCGTAGGAGATTACTGGGATTCCCAGATGCTCGGAGATCTGAGGTCCAACCTGGGCGGTATCACCGTCGATAGCCTGACGACCGGTGATGATGAGATCGTAGTCCAGGTTGCGGATGGCTGCAGCGATGGTCTGAGAGGTAGCCCAGGTGTCAGCGCCGCCCAATACACGGTCTGTTACCAGGATTCCCTTGTCAGCTCCCATAGCCAGTGCCTCACGGAGCACATCGGTAGCCTTGGGAAGTCCCATGGTAATGACGGTAACCTCTGCCCCATACTGATCCTTCAGTCTCAGGGCTGCCTCCAGTCCGGCCTTATCATCCGGGTTCATAATTGCAAGCATTGCTGCCCGATTCAATGTACCGTCCGGGTTAAACTGAACGCCACCCTTGGTATCCGGTACCTGTTTTACACAAACAACTATTTTCACGGTTCCTACCTCCTCTTATTTCAAAATATTTCCGGAAATAACCATACGCTGCACTTCGGAAGTACCCTCGTAGATCTCGGTGATCTTAGCATCACGCATCATACGCTCTACATCATACTCACGGATGTAGCCATATCCGCCATGAAGCTGAACCGCCTTGGTAGTCACCTCCATAGCAACCTCTGCAGCATACAGCTTAGCCTTTGCAGCCTCTACACTGTATACCTTCTGGGTAGCCTTAGCCATAGCGGCCTTGTAAACCAGCATCTGAGCAGCTTCCACCTTGGTTGCCATGTCAGCCAGCTGGAACTGGGTATTCTGGAACTGGGCGATGGAACGGCCAAACTGCTTTCTTTCCTTTACATACTTGATGGTAGCTTCCAGAGCTCCCTCTGCCAGACCCAGAGCCTGGGCAGCGATTCCGATACGGCCGCCATCCAGGGTATGCATGGCGATGTTGAAGCCCTTGCCCTGCTGTCCCAGAAGATTCTCCTTGGGGATACGGCAATCGGTAAAGATCAGCTCATAGGTAGAAGAACCGCGGATACCCATCTTCTTCTCCTTGGTTCCGAAGGTGAATCCGGGAGTGCCCTTCTCAACGATGAAGGAAGAGATTTCCTTAATCTTGCGTCCCTTCTTCTCGATGATTCCGGTT
>CAVLCU010000171.1:3093-3705 GCA_963661545.1 Lachnospiraceae bacterium
ACGGCGATCACGATATATACATCAGCCTCTTTACCATTGGTAATGAAGCATTTGGAGCCATTGAGCACCCACTCGTCGCCATCCAGGACAGCCTTGGTCTGCTGTCCCTGGGCATCGGTACCTGCACCGGGCTCAGTCAGACCGAAAGCACCCAGCTTCTCTCCCGTGGCCAGAGCCGGAACATATTTCTTCTTCTGGTCTTCGGTTCCATAGGTCAGGATGGGATCGATGCACAGAGAGGTATGGGCGGATACGATAACTGCGGTGGTACCGCATACCTTAGCCAGTTCCTCTACACACATTGCATAGGTCAGGGGATCACAGCCCTGTCCGCCGTACTCCTTGGGTACCGGGATACCCAGGAAGCCATATTTTGCCAGCTTATCCACCGTTGCACGGGGAAATACTTCTGTTTCATCCACTTCCTGTGCAAGAGGCTTTACTTCTTTTTCGGCAAACTCTCTGAAGAGACTTCTCGCCATCTCATGTTTCTTGTCTAATGCGAAATCCATGTCTTTTCCTCCACTATTCCTTACTTGCTATAATCATAGAAGCCGATTCCGGTCTTGCGTCCCAGCTTGCCTCCGCGAACCATCTTGCGCAGCAGGGGAT
>CAVLCU010000172.1:0-3678 GCA_963661545.1 Lachnospiraceae bacterium
CTCATAGTCTCTGCGATACATGGACATGAAGACCAGATGGGCTCCCCGGGCTGCGAAGTCCAGGGTCTTGCGGGCTGCCGGTCCATTGCCGGAGGATTCAATGATGGCATCAAATCCCTTGCCCCCGGTGACTTTCAAGACCTGATCCTCGATATCCTCATCCAGGGGATTCATCACATAGTCAGCCCCCATCTCCAGGGCCCGCTCCCGCTTCCCTTCCTGGGGCTCTAAGACAGTCACCCGACCGGCTCCCCCTCTCTTAAGGAGCTGGGTCATCATCAGACCGATTCCTCCGCCTCCGGACACTGCCACATGGGCCCCCATCCGGAAATCTGCCAATTCCACCGCCCGAACTGCAATATTGAAGGGCTCTGTCAGGGCGGCATCCAGCAAGCTCACCCCATCCGGAATCTTATAGACCTGATCCTCATGCCATACAATATATTCCGCCTGGGCTGCCCCCAAACCCTCTGCGTGCTCGCAGAACTGGGGCTGCCCGCTGAGACAATCGTCACAGCATCCGCAGGTTCGATAAAAGTTTCCCGTTACATGGTCTCCCACCTTCAGTCCTTTCTTATTGGCCTGAGGTCCCAGGGCCTCCACGATCCCGGAAAGCTCATGACCACAGGGAGAAGGGATAGGAAGGTCAAAATAGCCCTCCAGCAGGTGGGGATCCGATCCGCAGACCGAAGCATAGGCCACCTTAATCAGGACATCATCCGGATGCTTCAGCTCCGGCTTGGGTACCTCCAGGCAGGCTACCTCTCCTCTTTCCTTGGTTTCTTCATTGTATGCTCTTACCAGCATGACTGCTTTCATTGCAGCACCCCCTTTACCAGATGGTCACTCCGCCATCGATGATGAAATCACTGCCGGTTGCATAGGAGGACAGGTCAGAGGCCAGAAAGACCACGATACCCATAATCTCATTGAGGGAGGCGAAGCGTCCCATGGGAACCTCCGCCGCCACATAGGCCTCCAGAGCTGTCATATCCATGTTGTCATGTAAGCCCGACAGAATCATACCCGGGCTGATGCTGTTGCAGCGGATATGATCCTCCACATAGCTCACGGCCACAGACTTGGTCAGCTGAATCACCCCTGCCTTGGCGGCGGAATAAGCCACCATATGCTGCTGCATGGCCTGCCGGCTTCCCTTGTTAATAATATGGCCGGACATGGAAGCGGTATTGATGATAGAACCTCCATTTCCCAGCTCACGCATGCGGTTGGCAGCGATCCGGTTCATCAGGAACATCCCCGTCAGATCTACATCAATGACCTTTTTCCATTCCTGCAAGGTAATCTCCGGGGCATTGTCATTCTGCCCGCCGATACCGGCATTGGAGAAGACCACATCCAGACGGCCGTAAGTCTCCACCGCCTGACCGATCATCCGCTCAACATCTGCTTCCTCCGCTACATTCCCGGTCACATATTCGGCCTTCACTCCATAGCGGTCCCTAATCTGTCTGCAATAATCCTTCAGGGCTTCCGCCTTGGCAGGGATATCCATGAGGACGATATCCGCCCCCGCCTCCGCCAGGCCTGCCGCACAGGATCTTCCGATTCCCCCGGCACCGCCTGTGATAAAGGCCGCCTTTCCTTTTAAGCTCATCATGTCATAGATGCTCTTCAATTCGCCAATCTGTAATGGTTTCATGTATACCTCCTCAATTCCGGAATTTCATCCTGAAATTTGGTTTGGGTGTCAAAACACCCAAACCTTTGGTGTTAAACTACCCACCCTTTAATCTTGAAGCTCAATCAAATTGCCGTCCGGATCCTGCAGGAATACCCAATGCTCCTCCGGCGTTGCCCTCTGACCCGGCCGGAAGAAGAAATGGACTCCATCTCCTTTCATCTTTTCATAGGTCTCAAAAATATCCGCAACCTTCAGACAAATATGGGTATAACCCGGCCGATTCCAGGTCGTCTGATTCTCCTTCTCGATGGGATGAAACTCAAAGACCTCCAGGACAATGCCATCCACCGATTTCAGGAAGCAGAAATCCGAGTAAGTCCCCTCCTCCACCCGGTAGAGGGAATTGTGTTCCCGGATAAAATCCTCTGAGAAAGTTCCCCGCATCTCCAGCTCAAAACCAAAATACTTTGTATAGAATTCAATGGTTCGATCCAAGCTTTGAACCGTCAACCCAACATGCAAAAAACCCGCTTTATCCATAGGTATCCTCCTAACTATTCACCTGCCATAGATCCCGCCTCAATGCTCCTGTCATTGTATCGATTTTTGTGCAATTTCACAATTCGTTTTACTTTTCCAGCCGATTCCAAATCAGAATAGACAAGAATCCCCTTCTGATATGGGAAATTTCTGTGGGCAACAGACAAGTAAAGGCTGCGTGGAAGGATAACATTACTGGGCAAGAAGCCTCAATAAACCCTCCGGGAATACTACTGTGATTGATGCGAGAGATATCATCGATATAGGCCTTCGTTTCCAGGAACAATTGCGGGAAGGAGATACCTCTCTGATATTGCCCCTCATAGCTTATTATGGCACAGGTAGGCTATGGGATTATCACCGGGAAAAGCAATCGGATGTATTCGAAGTCAACAGCAGAAGCAACGGTTATATCGACTGTGTGGATGGAAGAGCAAACATTAAGCTGATGGTAAATTGGTTTTCGAAGATGACGGTTCAGAAATACCAAAACCAGGAATTGGGCTTAGGAGATATTCCGGAACTGGAAGCAGTATATTCCGCCATGGAATCCTGCTACAAGCGGATTACAGGCAGCGATTTTGTCAAAATTCAATACAATATGGGGATAAGAGAACTGGAAGTCGCATATAAAGACCCCTCTGGAGAATTGATGCGGATCCCACTGAATCAACTGAGCGACGGTTACAAAAGCACCATTAGCCTTGTGGCTGATATTGCTTACCGAATGGCCGTATTAAACCCCCAGCTACTTGGTCAGGTATGCAGGGAAACCGATGGTATTGTACTGATCGATGAAGTGGATCTGCATTTACACCCCACATGGCAGCAACAGATTTTGAAGGATTTGACAGAGATCTTTCCCAAGGTGCAATTTATTGTAAGCACCCATGCTCCTGCCGTAATCAACACAGCCAAAAGCGAAAATCTTATTCTGTTGGATGGAGGAGAAGTGTACGAACCTTCCGGGGAAATCCATGGCAAGGACATCAATACCATTATCAGCGGAATTATGCACGCCACTGAACGTCCGGCAGCAATCAAGGATTTATTTCACCAATTTTATGCCTGGGTGGATCAGGGAGATATTGAGAAAGCAAGGCAGGTATTGGAGCGTTTAAAAAGGGAAATTGGAAATGACGATTCGGAAATCGCAGGCTGCAATGTAAAACTTAAACTGCTGGAGATAAGGAGGAAGCCATGATTCTGATTAAAAAGATGCAGGCCCCTCCGGAATTGGATGCCTTGAAGCAAAAAGCAGAGCGTCTCGGCCTATCAGATGACGAGGGCTACAGAAGATTAGGGAACCCCTTAAAAGCACTGGTTCGGGAATCCCTCATGAAGGAGCAGGGACATCTCTGTGCTTATTGTATGCGCAGAATACCGGATGAACGCATAAGGGAAGAAGATGCGGATTTAAGCAGGATTTATATCGAACATTGGTTTGGGTGTCAAAACACCCAAACCTGCGGTTACACGGATTGTTCCGTGCT
>CAVLCU010000173.1:0-3669 GCA_963661545.1 Lachnospiraceae bacterium
GTATCCACATTATCCTTTGTAATCATAATCCAGGGAATATAGGTATCCTCAATGGCCTCCCCCTGGGCTGCTTTTACCGCAAGATCTGCCGCGGTATCAGCGATGGCTACCGCATCCTGTTTCAGGGAGGCGGTCATCGTTCCCTCCTTGATGGCCTCCCGGGCTGCATCATTGGCATTCAGACCCAGTACCATAATGCCGGTTTTATTGGCGGCTTTCAGAGCTTCAATGGCACCGAGAGCCATCTCATCATTCGAGGAGACAATGACATCGAATTCCGGGAATTTCTGGATCCAGTCCTCTGTGATCCGCAGACCCTCTGTGGTCAGATAATCACCATCCTGGGCAGCCAGGAGGTCATAGTCGAATCCGGCCTGATCCAGCGTATCCAGGAAGCCCTGATAGCGGTCGGTAGAATGGGATAAACCGGCGGTTCCCTGCAGGTATAGGATCTTCACACCGGGTTCGCAATGATCCATGATATACTGGGCATGCATGGCTCCGGCCTCCAGGTTTTCCGGCCCTACGTAGGTATAATCCCCTGCATTGGATCTTATGGCAGTGGTAATTACTGCAATTCCTGCCTGATTTGCAGCCTCGATGGCGGGACCTGTGGCATCAGCATCCACAGGCTGAATTACCAGAACATCGATTTGCTGGGCAATGAAGTTCTCAACTGCCTGAATCTGAAGATTGGCATCACAGTTTCCATCTGCGGTCACTACCTTGCATGCCGGATAAGTGGAAGCTACATAATTCTCAAATTCACTACAAACGGATTTGCACCATACGTCCGAATCAGCCAGTGTTACGAAGCCGAATGTGAATGCTTCCCCCGCAGATTCCGTATTTTGGTTTGCTGACTGGGACTTGCTTCCTTCGGAGGAGGGATTATCTTTGCATCCTGCCAATAGGCTGGCTGCCATACCGATGGTGATCATTGCCGCTGCTGTTCTTTTTTTCATGGGAAAACCTCCTGTTTCATGTTTTTTTTATGCTTTTGCTTTGGACTTCCGAACGCGAACATCGATAATAACTGCCAGGCATACAATGATTCCCTGAACAATCTTCTGCCAATAGGAATTAATGTTCTGAAGGTTCATGAAGTTCTTAATAATGCCAATGATACATGAGCCAATTAAGGTTCCGGGAATATTGCCGGTTCCCCCCGACATGGACGTGCCACCCACAATGACTGCGGTAATGGCATCCATTTCATAACTTTCTCCTGCAATGGGCTGACCGGAATTCATTCGAGCCATTAGGATAACTCCGGCAAGGCCTGCCATGATTCCTGAAAATGCACAGGCAAAAAGCTTGATCCATTTGATGTTGATTCCACTGGCATTGGCAGCATTCTCATTTCCCCCCACGGCATAGACATAACGACCGGTTTTGGTTTGATTGAGAATAAGCCAGGATACCAAAAGGGCAAGGACCATTACGATGACCGATATGGGAATAGGACCGATATATCCTTGGCCGATGGCATTAAATTGATCCCCCAGGGAGGAGATGGGAACGCCCCCCGTAAAAAGGTATACAGCACCCCGGGCAATCATCTGTGTCGCCAGGGTTGCGATAAAGGGAGGGATATCGAACAGGATAAGAATGAATCCGTTTACCATGCCGCAGATCAGACCGATGACCATACCCAGGCAAATGGCCAGAGGGGCATTTCCGGTATGGACGGAGATATAAGCGGCAACGCAGCCGGAAAGGGCAAGTACGGATCCCACGGACAGGTCAATCAAACCGGCTAGAATCATATATTGCTCTCCGCAGGCCAGAATAGTGATTACAACAATCTGTTTGGAAATGTTTGTCAGATTGACCCCGGTAAGGAAGTTATGGTTCAGCAGAGCCATGGCAAGAAACATAAGCAGAAACAAGAGAAAGATTCCCCATTTACTGTAAAAAGACGCAAAATTCACTGATTTCTTCTTATTCATGATTACTTCCTCCTAAGGCATACCGCATAATGCGCTCCTGTGAAAAATCTTCTCGATTCACTTCCCCTGTAATCCTTCCCTCACTCATGACAAGCACCCTGTCGCAGATGCCAATAATTTCAGGCAGGTCGGATGAGATCATTATGATCCCGACTCCCTGTGCGGCCAGATCGCACATAATGCTGTAGATCTCGAATTTTGCGCCCACATCAATTCCTCTGGTGGGTTCGTCCATGATCAATACTCTGGGATTGTGTAAGAGCCATTTGGCAATTACAATTTTCTGCTGATTTCCGCCGCTTAAGGATTCGGCGGCGGTATCCAGAGAGGGAGTTTTTATTTGCAAAACTTCTTTCATATTCCGCTGTTTTTCTTTTTCTGCCTTTTTAGAGACAAAAGGTCCCCTGGAAAAAGCATCCAGATTGGGGAGGGAGATATTTTCGCCCACTGACCGGCATAAGACCAGGCCTTCCCCCTTCCGATCCTCCGAGATCATCATAATTCCGTTCTTTATGGCATCCCGGGTATTGTGGATGGTAAGTTTCTGACCTTTGTAGAAGATCTCCCCGCTATCCATGGGATCCAAACCAAATACCGTCCGAAAGACCTCCGTTCTTCCGGCTCCGACCAGTCCCGCAAAGCCCAGGATCTCCCCCTCCCGCAGGGTCAGGCTGATATTTTCGAAGGCTCCCCTCCGATTCAGATTCCTGATTTCGAAGATGGCTGCTCCCGGCTGAGTTTTCTTGACCGGATAAACAGCAGTCATTTCCCGTCCCACCATCTTGGAGATGATTTCCGCCTGGGTCAGCTCTTTTACCGGATGGGTGGAAATCAATTCGCCGTCCCGCAGAATAGAAGCAGTATCCCCGATTTCCATGATTTCTTCCATTTTGTGGGTAATGTAAATGATAGCAAGCCCGGCTGCCCTTAATCGCTTCACCTGCTGAAAGAGGATTTTGGCCTCCCCCTCCGTGATGGAGGATGTGGGCTCGTCCATGATAATCACCTTTGCATCGGTGGAGACGGCCTTGATCATCTCGATGATTTGCATATCGGATACGGTAAGCTCATTCATTTTTTGCCTGGCACTGTAAGAAAATCCAAATTCCTCGATCAGCTTTTGCGCATCGCCGAATAATTTTTTCCAGTCAATCAGGTGAGCTTTGTTCAAAGGTTCCCGTCCCAGGAAGATATTTTCCCCTATGGTCAGATCCCGAACCGGGCTCAGTTCCTGATGAATGGTTGCTATGCCCTTATCTCTCATCATTCGTGGATTACTATGTTCGATCTTTTGGCCGAACATGGTAATCTCCCCCTCGTCAGCCTGGTAAATGCCATTGATGATCTTGATCAAGGTGGATTTACCAGCCCCGTTTTCCCCTACCAGAACATGGACTTTTCCCGCTTCGACAAAGAAGCTTACCTGGTTTAATGCCTTTACCCCAGGAAATGACTTGGAAATATTCCGAAGTTCCAGAGCAGGCCCTGTTTGTCTATTCCCCATTTGTTTCCCTTCCTTCCCCGTATAGTATGAAGAAAATATCCCCATGGATGTTGCTAAGTCTATTAAAACAATTTAAAGAGGCAAAGACAAGAAAACCGAGCCCCCCAATCCTTTAAACGGTTTGATGAAACGTTTTATTAAGAAAGCCCCGACAAGCAGCCGGGCTGAGGGGCATGCCCCTCACGGGACTAGCTTCGCGTCGCTAGCATGCAC
>CAVLCU010000174.1:0-3620 GCA_963661545.1 Lachnospiraceae bacterium
TCCGATGTCTGCGCAGCTGTGCAAGCCAGCTTGCCCATCTGCGCATCCGCCGTCCGGGGCTTTTAGCGTAAAAAAGAAAGCAGGATAAGAGAATGGGTAAGATAAGCGTTGAGACATGCGAGATTGAAGGCCTGAAGATCATTACCCCCACCGTATTCGGGGATGAGAGAGGCTATTTCATGGAGACCTATAATTACAAGGACTACAAGGCAGCGGGCATTGATATGGAATTCGTGCAGGATAACCAGTCTGCCTCCCGCAAGGGAGTGCTGCGGGGTCTGCATTTCCAGATTCAGTATCCCCAGGACAAGCTGGTGCGGGTGGTTAGCGGTCAGGTCTTCGATGTGGCAGTGGACTTAAGAGAGGGCTCTCCCACCTTTGGAAAATGGCACGGAGTTCTTCTGTCAGCGGAGAATAAGAAGCAATTCTTCATTCCCAAGAATTTTGCCCATGGCTTTATCGTGCTCTCCGATTATGCGGAATTTACTTATAAGTGCACGGATTTCTATCATCCCAATGATGAGGGTGGACTGGCCTGGAACGACCCCCAGATCGGGGTGGACTGGCCCATGCCGGAGGGGATGAAGGCGGAGGATTTGATCATATCCGAAAAAGACCATAAGTGGGGCGGGATCGCAGATTACCACAGGTAAGGGAGAGTTATGGGAACTATGTCCAAGAAGAAGAAACTGTTGCTTGCTGTCAGCTGTCTGCTGGTGGTTTTGCTGAATGTCCTGATCTTCCAGCATCGTCTTCCTGCGGAGGGCAGTGTAGATCTGCAGGTGGGAGTCCAGGGAGAGACCCAGGATACCCTCCAGGTCTATTACAGTCCCAACCAGGACTTCAGTGAGAAATCCAGCAGCAAGGCAGACTATGACCAGGCAGGCGAAACCAGGACCCTGAGCTTTGCCCTGGATACTGCTTCCGAATATCTCCGCATAGACCTGGGAACCCGGCCCGGCACCTATCTTTTGTCGGATCCCAGGATTGTCTTTGGCAAGCAGGAGCTGAAGCTGGATGCCGACCTCTTCGAAAAGGCCCCGGGTTCCCAGATTGCCTCTGTAACCTCCCAGGGGGAGGATCAGATTCGCATTGAGACCCAGGGCAATGATCCCTACCTGGTCTTAAAGGTAGATCTGACCGGGATTCGCAAGGCCTATGAGGAGGATGCCCAGAAGAAGAGTCTGGCGGTGGACCTGTCTATCATGGCAGTCATCGACCTGATTTTCCTGATCCTGGTGCGCAAATGGAACAAGATTGTTTCCCTGCCGGTGGAGCTGGTGCAGAACCGGAGACTGATCCTGACCCTGGCTAAGAATGATTTCAAGACCAAATATGCCGGATCCTACCTGGGCATCTTCTGGGCCTTTGTCCAGCCGGTAGTGACCATTCTGGTTTATTGGTTCGTCTTCCAGGTGGGCTTTCGCAGCACAGACGTCAGCGATTTTCCCTTCGTACTCTACCTGACCTCAGGAATCGTGCCCTGGTTCTTCTTCCAGGATGCCTTAAATGGGGGAACCAACGCCCTGATTGAGTACAATTATCTGGTGAAAAAGGTAGTCTTCAAGATCAGCATCCTGCCCATAGTCAAGATCATATCGGCAGCCTTTGTCCATGCCTTTTTCCTGGTATTTGCCATGTTCCTCAGCAGCTGCTACGGGTATTATCCCAGCCTTTACAGCCTGCAGCTGATTTACTACTTTATCTGTCTTTTTGTATTCGTCCTGGGACTGGTATATATCACCAGTGCGGTAGTGATCTTCTTCCGGGATCTGTCCCAGATCATCAGTATCGTGCTGCAGGTAGGCATCTGGATGACCCCCATCATGTGGGATATCCACATGCTGTCCAACTTCCCCTGGCTGGTGAAGCTCTTCAAGCTGAACCCCATGTACTACATTGTCACCGGCTACCGAGATTCCCTTCTGGGCCACGTAGCCATCACCCAGCACCTGCTCTGGGGCATCTACTTCTGGCTCCTCACCGGAATCCTCTTCCTCATAGGAACCACCATCTTCAAACGCCTCAAAGTCCACTTCGCAGACGTACTATGAAAGCCCCGGACGGCAGACACAAGCTGTGGGACCCTAAGAGCAAGAGAGGAAGAGTAAGCAGATGGAGCAGGAAACTGTGATTCAGGTTCAGAACCTGAGTAAGATGTATAAATTATATGAAAAGCCCATGGATCGGCTCAAGGAGTCTCTGGGCCTGTCCAGGAAGAAGCGCTATGTGGAGCACTATGCCCTGCGGGATGTGAGCTTTGAAGTGGGCCGGGGAGAGACGGTGGGGATCATCGGCACCAACGGTTCCGGCAAGTCTACCATTCTGAAGATTATCACCGGGGTTTTGAATCCCACCTCCGGCCATGTTCAGGTGCAGGGACGGATCTCTGCCCTGCTGGAGCTGGGGGCTGGCTTCAACGGGGAATATTCTGGTCTGGAGAATGTCTATCTCAACGGCACCATGATCGGCTTTTCCCGGGAGGAGATCGATGCCAAGCTGGATGACATCCTGGCCTTCGCAGATATCGGAGACTTTATCCATCAGCCGGTCAAGACCTATTCCAGCGGTATGTTTGTCCGCCTGGCCTTCGCGGTGGCCATCAATATCGATCCGGAGATCCTGATCGTAGATGAGGCCCTGTCGGTGGGAGATGTCTTCTTCCAGAGCAAGTGCTACCGCAAGTTTGAGGAATTCAAGGAGAAGGGCAAGACCATCCTCTTCGTCAGCCATGACTTGAGCAGCATCGGCAAATACTGCGACCGGGTGGTTTTGCTGAATAAGGGAGTCAAGCTGGCAGAGGGAGATGCCAAGGAAATGGTCAATCTCTATCGGCGGGTTCTGGTGAACCAGGTGGATGATCTGCTGACGGAGACTTCCCAGGGGTCGGCAGAGAATTCCCAGGAATCGGAGACGGATTCCCCTGGCTTGGCCGGGGATTCCCACCAACCGGCAGAGACTTCCCGGGAGGGTTCAGAAAAGACTCGCCAGGAAGCCCCGGAGGATCCGGCGGATATCCGGAAGGATGGCAAGACTGCCGGGGACAAGACCGCCGGGGAACCCACCGGACAAGGGACTCCTTTGATGAAGGAGAAGCTGAATCTGAATCCCCAGCTTCTGGAATATGGCAGCCATTGGGCCACGATCCGGGATTTTGCCATCTGTGATGACACCGGCATGATTACCAATGTCATTGAGAAGGGCCAGACCTTCCAGGTGAAGATGCAGGTGGTCTTCTCCCATGCAGTCAATGATCCCATTTTTGCCTTTACCATCAAGGATCTGAAGGGGACAGAGATCTGCGGGACCAATACCATGTATGAGCATTCTCCTGTGACCCCTAAGAAGGCGGGGGAGGTTCAGCAGATTACCTTTACCCAGACCATGAGCCTGGAGGCAGGGGAATATATGCTTTGCTTAGGCTGCACGGGATATGCAGGAGGGGACTTCACGGTCTTCCACCGTTTGTATGATGTATGCAATCTGACGGTCATTACAGACAAAAAGGCAGTCGGATATTTTGATATGTTTTCGAAAGTAAAGTTGAGCTAGTGCAGGCTTGTGGAAGCCATGCACCAGGCAGGTCGTGAGCAGGAGAAGGATATGGCTGAGTTAAATAC
>CAVLCU010000175.1:0-3554 GCA_963661545.1 Lachnospiraceae bacterium
GAAGAATGCCGCCCACCACATCAATGTTCTTGCCCAGATTGCCCAGGATTTCCCGTGCATTTTCTGAGGTGTTCTCAAAGGGGACGATCTGAAAAGAGCGGTGGAGATGAGTCCTATCACACCTCGACCACAGACAAGGGATGATTGGTATAAGGCAGAAATTTTTTGCAAATATCCTCCGTCTGGATTTTCATATAACCTGTTGTCGTTCCATCGCTGCACCCATACCATTTTTCTTTCAGAACATCCCTGTCGAAAACGATTTGAACCTTGCAGGCGGTTTCCAGTAGGGCGCTGAACACGGTAGCTGCGCCGATTTTTGTACCGAGCATGGCTTCCATCTGCTCAGCCGGGGCAAAGGAAACACGGGAAATTCCCAATGCAGTGCTGAAATCTTTGGAGCGGAAGGGTTTACTGCCTACGGTAACGAACAGGTAGTAGTTGGTTTGCTGCCGATTGCAGAGAAATAGGGTCTTCACCATATCCATATCCAGTTTGTCGTCTATGACTTCACAATCTTCCATGGTAATCGCTTCATCGGTATCGACACGCTCAAAGGCAATTTGCAGTTTTTCCAGCGTTTCATATACCTTCTGCTGAAGCGAGGTTTGAAAATGGTCGGGCGTCTTCGTTTGAATTTCACTCACATAAAACACTTGCGGTCACACTCCTGCTTGACTTTTTTTTTCTTCCAGTTTACCATGCTTTATAGAATTACAAAAACGAATGTTTATCATGCAACAGATGATAAAATCAGATAAACAAAGGGGAGGTGATAGGATGGATATGAACATCCAAAAATACATGGCATTTGTAAAAACCGTCGAATCCGGCAGCTTTACGAAAGCCGCTGAAATATTGAATTATTCTCAATCAGGCATTAGTCGTATGATAAACGACCTGGAAAGGGAATGGAAAGTTGTCCTGCTGGAAAGAGGAAAATCCGGTGTAAAGCTGACCAGCGACGGAATGAGGCTGCTTCCCTGTGCGAAAAGTGTCTGTACGGAATATGAAAAGCTACAAATGGAAGTAGACGAACTGAACGGACTACAAGCCGGGCTAATCCGCATCGGCACATTTTCCAGTGTGGCGACTCACTGGCTTCCAAACATGATCAAAGAATTTCAAAAAACCTATCCGAACATTGACTATGAACTTCTCCTCGGCGACTACAGGGAAATTGAAAAATGGATTTCAGACGGGCGCGTGGATTGCGGCTTTCTGCGGCTGCCGACTTGTTCTGACTTTGAAACGATTTTTTTAGAACAGGATCGGCTGCTCGCTATCCTTCCGGAAAATCACCCTCTGACACAGCTGGAAAAAGTTCCCGTGGCGGCTCTTTGTGAGGAACCGTTTATGCTCTTAGAGAAGGGCGCAAAGACCGAGGTATGGGAAATATTTGACCGCTGTCATCTTACTCCTAAGGTGCATTTCACCACATGGGATGATTATGCGATTATGTCAATGGTAGAAAGCGGTCTTGGCATCAGTATTTTGCCGGAATTGATTTTAAGGCGCCTTCCCTATCAAATTGTTGCAAAAGAGCTGGATGTGCCCGCATATCGGAAAATTGGGATTGCCATGCGCAGCGCAAAGACCGCCTCGCTTGCGGTAAAACGGTTTTTGGAGTATTTGCCATATCGCTAAAACTTTGCCAGTGTCGCTTGCGCATGGAAACCCTTCCTTCAGCCGACACATTCCTCCGGCTCTACCTCCACGAGGGCAATCTCCGGTGGATTGTTAAATCGGGGCAGGAGCTCAAGGCTGGAGCCCAGACCTCGGGTGACGATCATATCGCTGTCCCCCAGCTTGTATTGACCATAATCGATGGGGGGAAAGAAGCCCTCCAGGCTGGAATAGAGCCCTCCCAGACCCGGCAGAATAACCTGTCCCCCATGGAGATGACCGCTCAATACCAGATCGATCCCCCAGGTATCCGCATAATCCCAGCAATAGAAGCTCTCCGGCCGATGGGCGCACATGAGGAGATAGGAATCTGTATCGGTATATTCCTCCAGATAGGACAAGGCTCGTTCATTCTCTTCCTCCTTCTGCATGGAGGTCTGGAATCCATATTCATACAAGCCCCCCAGGCGAAGAGAATTGCCCTTCACCTCCACATCCACAAACTGTCCCTCCAAAACCACGGCTCCCGCCTCTTCCAAATGGTCCCTCAGGTCATCATGTCCGGCCTTTTGGTAAGCCTTTTCATGATTCCCATAGGAATAATATACCCTTGTCAAATGAGACAGGGCCCGCACCAGGTTGACCGCAATCTCATCGTCCTTGGAATCTCCATTCAAGATATCCCCATCCAGGACGATAAAATCCGGCTCCAGATCCCGAATCCTGGCAACTAACTCGATATTCCTGCTACCAAATTGGTGATTATGAAGATCCGAGATCAATACAAGCCGGAAGGGCGCAGTGATCTTACTGTCGGTTACGACAAAATGGGAAACCGTTAGCCAATGATAGGAAATCCAGACGCTGGACAGGCAAAAAAGGGCCAGGATAAGCACAAACCTGCGTATCCATTTTCCCACTCTTTTCTGTGTCTTTTCCTGGTCAACAGCACTCATCTTTGTTAGCAACCCTCCAATAAAAAATGGCGAATCTGATCACTAAGCTTCCGGTAATAGGGCTTCAGGTCATCATTATGATAATAATAATTCTTCCCTTTCATAGGTTCATAGGTCTGAACAATCTGACTAAGGTCATCCACAAAGCGAATATAACCCAGATCCTTGATCCATTCATAACAGCCTTTTACTTTGTGACTTTTGCTGTTAATGACGATACAGGGTGTTCCGGTAATGGCGGCAAATATCATACCATGCAGGCGGTCAGTAATCACTAACTCTGCGGAGCGGAACTCCTCATATTTCTCGGCAAGGGTCTCGCTTCGCTGAGCAAGCGATACTGACCGCCAGATGTTCATATCAGACTCCCTTGTCTTGGTGCCAAACAGTGCATAGGCCTGCTCTTTTACAACCTGAGTCTCCCTCTCTGTGCGGGTTCGTTCCAAATCACTCCTCAGGCAAAGAATACAACCTTCCCTCTTGCTTGTTCGGTTGGATTCACGACACTCATTGAGGGATAAGGCCATGTCCGGAATCAAAAGAACATTCTTGTAATTCGCCCGCATGAAATCATAGGAAATTCTCTCTCTGGCACAGAGCAAAAGCCGATCATGCGCATTATATATTTCTTTTGATTTTTGCAAGTCCAGCTGACCTGCGGGAGAATCCTCGTAATAAACGGTATTAGGCATACACAAAATGGGGGAGGCGGGAGCATTTTGAATGACCTGTCGAAATAATCTCTCAACAGCAGGCCAGAGGGTACCCATATTTCCTCCCCCATTGACAAGGATAGGGTGGCCATTCAGAAGGCTAAGATGCTTATAACGTGCAAGAAGCTGAATTTCATTGGAAGAAATCTCCAGATATTCCAATTGCAGTTTCTCCAGCATGTGAGAGGTTGCCTCCGCAATTGCATGATCCCCCAGATTTCCGTGGGTAGGTGTCATGATGAAAAGCAGGGTGTCTGGC
>CAVLCU010000176.1:0-3347 GCA_963661545.1 Lachnospiraceae bacterium
CCCTGGGCCTTCAGGCGATTGACCATGCGGAAGAGGTGCTGACATTCCTTCTCGGTAATAGAGGAGGTGGGTTCATCCATGATGATCAGCTTGGCCTGATAGGAGATAGCCTTTGCTATCTCCACCATCTGCATTTTGGCATTGGACAGGTGCTCCATGGGCTCCCTGGGATCAATTCCTTCGATTTCCAGCTCCTCAAACAGCTGCCGGGTATCCTCGGCCAGCTTCTTGTGATCAATCATAATTCCCGGTATCTTATAGGGCTCCCGGCCCACAAAGATATTTTCACAGACCCGCATGGTCCGGATGGGATTCAATTCCTGGAAAATCATGGTAATGCCGCTGTGAAGGACATTGGTAATGGAGGAAGTATCCAGCTCCTTCCCCTGCCAGAGGATGCTGCCCTCTGTCTTGGTATAGACCCCGGTGAGGATCTTCATCAGGGTAGACTTTCCCGCACCGTTCTCTCCCATCAGGGCATGTACTGTCCCGGCCTTGACGGTCAGGGAAACGTCATCCAGTGCAACGACTCCCGGGAAAACCTTGCGGATATGCTGCATCTGTAATAATGGTGTTTGATTCATTCGATTACCCCCTAACCTTTCCCTATGCCTGCTTAGTTGCCAATGATTGCCAGATATTCGTCTGCCTGTTCCGGAAGAACGGTCTCATAGGGTACGTCAATATACTCCTCTACAGACTCTCCGGCGATGATCTTCATAGCTGCTGTCACACCCTGATATCCCTGCTGATAACCATTCTGGAAGACGGTCATAGACATTTTTCCTTCCTTCATCAGGTTCAAAGCCGCCTCAGAGGCATCGATTCCACATACCAGAACATCCGTGATTCCATTTTCCACCAGAACGTTGGCTGCACCGATGGCCATTTCGTCGTTGTTGGCGATTACTGCATCGATATCCAGACCGGAATTCAGCCAGTTCTCCATCTTCTGCATGGCCTCGTCTCTCATCCAGCCCGCTTCCTGCTCGGAAATGATGGTAAAGTTGCCGGCCTTCTCCAGAACCGCCTTGGCCCCCTCAGTTCGATCCGTTGTTGCCTCCAGAGTCAGATCTCCCATCAAAATAGCTACATTGCCCCCCTCCGGCAGGGCATCCACCAAATATTCTCCCTGCAGCTGGCCGGAATACTTGTGATCCGATCCCACATATACATCCTGTCCGTCCAGGCTGTTCTGATTCACGGTAATGAAGGGAACTCCTGCTTCTTCGCAGGCCTGCTTGATGGGACCGCAGGCGGAGGAGTCCACCGGTTTGATGATAACCGCATCCACTCCTGCATTGATGAAATTCTCTACCTGCTGCAGCTGCTTGGCAGAATCAAACTCTGCATCCTTTACCGTGATCTGGATGCCATTGTCTGCACAGGCTGTCTCTACCCCATCTACGACATAGGACATGAAGTCATTCAGGTAGTCTCCGCTGAAGCCGATGGAAAGACCCGAGCTGGTGCTGCCGGAAGTGCTGCTCGCCGAGGAGCTTCCTCCTGTGCTTCCGCCGGATCCGCCACAGCCTGCCAGGACAGATGCCGCCAACACTCCAGCCATTACACATACCATACTTTTCTTCATTCCATTTTCCTCCTAAACACATTGATTCGATTGTTTACAGGTTACGATCCGGGGGGCTAGCGTCGCCCCCCCACTTTCATTCACCTTATCTGGTTTCCTTGATCCATTTTCTGACATCCTTCACCCAGGCGCCAAACCGCATGGGATCCTGGTTGCAGGTATGGGTATCCTTGAGAACGATCTCCAGACAATTCTTGTCCTTGGTGATATTCAGGACATTTTTCACGTAGGCTTCCATATATTCCGTCTTATCCGGGGTGTAGTTATTCAGATAGATGGAGGGATTGGGCTTCCAGGAATAGACAAAGTCCCTTCCCATCCGATCCGAGCATTTCTGTACGTCTGCCCAGGGGGAGACGGAGATTCTGCGCAGACACTCAAATTGACGGATATATTCCAGCTTGTCCTCAATGGGCTCACAGCAGCCATAGGCTGTCAGTCCGAAGCGGTCTGCAATTCTCTTCTCATGCTTCTGTACGAACTCCCAATGCTGTTCCGGCCCCACCATGGTGAATTCTTGAGATTCTGTCATACCAAAGAACTGCTTTAAGTCGGTACATACGCTGTCATCTCCCGGCAGCTCGTGGGTATAGGTCTGACCGCCGGAGCCACTATAGGCCTGGTTGCCATTGACAGTTAAGAGACCTTGCTCCATATATTGATCCAGAAGCTTATGATAGCCCTCCTCCACAATATCCATGGCATCATGGAGCATCTCCGGCTCCTCATATACGTCATACATCACCTGCTCCAGACCCCGGAAATCCGAATAGGTCTCCATCAGGGCGATATAGAGATATTTCAATCCCACCAGCCTCACGTCCAGGATGTCTCCCAGCAGATCCTGATGCAGCTTGAGCTTCTCCAGGGTCTCCTTCTCGTGGTAGATGACCTCCGGAGCCCCCAGTCTGGACAGCTGGTCCGGCTCATCAATGATGGGTTCGAAGTGCTTGGCTCCCGCATCGAAATTGAAGTCCTTCTGCCATACCAGGGGGACGTCTCCCAGACAATTGTCCCGGAAGCTGGCATTGGCAAAGGCGGCATTCTTGTGCTTGGGATTGAGCTTATCCCAGCCGGTATCCGTGATAATCTTTCTCACTTCCCAGATATCCGTTACCGGAACGTCATCATCGATGACATTGGCCCGGAAAAGCTTGGCCCGCAAAAACCACTCCACCTCTCTGGCCTCTTCGCTCTGGCATTGCAGCATAGCCGGTGTGATAATCTCCCGCCAGGACATCTCCGGAAATACGGCAACCACCGGATCCGTGGTTTTCAGTTCATTATGGTCATACCAAAGAGCCTCTCTTTGCTTCATCTCCGGCCTCTGGGAAGCCTCCTTCACCTGCATAGCCAATTCCCTGATCAAGTTTCTTTCTTCTGCTGTGATTGCTACCATACCTTTTTCCTCCTGTTTTCTTAATATGATGGCAACTGCCTTCCCGGCCCAATCCGCTTGATGACCTGGGAAGACTCTTCTTCTATCTCAACAGCTCTCGTTCAATCCGCTCTCTTGCTTCCGGCGCCTGTCGATCCATCTTCTCCGGAAAGCCAAACATGGATACGCAGGCGATATTGTCGCCTCCCGCTTTTGGCGCATCCACCTTTTGCTGCCGGTGGGCAAAATCCATCTCCCGCAGGGTCTGGAAAATTCCTTCAAAATCCACATCCCCTTCTCCCATGGCCAGGTGCTGGTGGATGGTCACATCCGCCTTTCCCCTGCCATTTAACCAGGGGGGATTGGCAATATAACGGC
>CAVLCU010000177.1:0-3340 GCA_963661545.1 Lachnospiraceae bacterium
CTGCGCAGCTGTGCAAGCGAGCTTGCCCATCTGTGCATCCGCCGTCCGGGGCTTTTAGAGTAAATATCGACTTTCACCCCTTTCTATGCTATGATGGTACGACAGACCAATGGTAGCAGAGAAAGGGGTCTTTTCTATGAAGGATTCTTCCAAACAGCAATGGAAATATATCAGCATGGGTTTTCTGGCTCATGTAGATGCGGGTAAGACCACCCTGTCAGAGGCAGTTCTCTATCGTGCCGGAAGCATCCGGAGATTGGGACGGGTGGATCATCAGGATGCTTTTCTGGATACAGAGGGCATGGAGAAGGAACGGGGCATTACCATATTCTCCAAGCAGGCGGTCTTTTCCCTGGGAGATAAGAAGGTGACCTTGCTGGATACACCGGGACATGCCGATTTTTCCCCGGAGATGGAGCGAACCTTGCAGGTTCTGGATTATGCGGTGCTGCTGATCAGTGCAGCAGATGGGGTGACGGGACAGGTCAGCCTGCTCTGGAAGCTTTTGAAAAAACATGCAATACCGACCTTTCTCTTCATCAATAAGATGGATCAGGCCGGGGCGGATAGGGAAAGACTGCTGGCAGACCTGCAAAGGGAGCTGGACAGCCGCTGCTTCGATTTTAATCAGGAACTAAGCCAGGAGGATCTGGCTCTTTGCGACGAGGATGTTATGGAGGCCTATCTGGAGGGACAGACCATCGGCAGAGAGGAGATAGGGGAAATGTTCAGACGCAGAAGGATTTTCCCCTGTTATTTCGGCTCGGCCTTAAAGCTTCAGGGTATCGATGACCTGCTGGAGGGAATAGATACCTATATGACAGAGCCGGTGCGTCCCCAGACTTTTGGCGCCCGGGTATTTAAGATCTCCAGAGATGGACAGGGTAATCGCCTGACCTGGGTGAAAATGTCCGGAGGGCAGCTTCCGGTGAAAAGCCTGCTTTCCGGAGGATCCGGGGAGACAGCCTGGAAGGAGAAGGTGGACCAGGTGAGAATCTATTCCGGCTCCGCCTACGAATTGATACAGGAGGCGAAGGCCGGTATGGTCTGTGCTTTGACGGGCCTGTCCCACACCCACCTGGGGGAGGGTTTGGGAGGAGAGACCGGGGAAATCCGGGGAATTATGGCTCCGGTTTTGACTTATGAGCTGCAGCTTGCAGAGGGGGCAGATAGGAATCGGGTTTTACAATGCCTTCGGCAGTTGGAGGAGGAAGAGCCTATGCTCCATGTGACCCGGGAGGACCAGACCGGAGAGCTATCAGTACAGATGATGGGTCAGGTGCAGATGGAGATTCTCCAAAGACAGCTGGAGGACAGATTTGGCCTAAAGGTTTCCTTTGGTCAAAGCTCCATTGTCTACCGGGAGACCATCCGCAGACCGGTGGAGGGAGTAGGGCATTTTGAACCCCTGCGGCATTATGCGGAGGTACATTTGTTATTGGAGCCCGGGGAAGCGGGCAGCGGACTGCAATTTGCCACTGCCTGCAGGGAGGATGATCTGGATCGGAATTGGCAGCGGCTGATTCTGTCCCATTTGCAGGAAAAGCAGCATAGGGGTGTGCTGACCGGCTCCCAGCTGACGGATATGAAAATCACCCTGCTGGCAGGCCGAGCCCATACAAAGCATACAGAAGGAGGGGATTTTCGTCAGGCTACGTATCGGGCTCTGCGACAGGGCTTGATGATGGCGGAAAATATTCTCCTGGAGCCGGTCTATGATTTCCGCCTGGAGCTTCCGGCAGAATATCTGGGGCGGGCTCTGTCGGATCTGCAGCGTATGGGAGGCAGCACAGAGGCACCAGATAGGGATGGGGAGCGAGCCCTGGTGAAGGGGAGGATTCCGGCGGCCTCCCTGGGCAATTACCAGGAGGAACTGACAGGCTACAGTCGTGGTCAGGGAAAAATTGTTTGCACTTTGCGAGGGTATGAACCCTGTCATAATACGGAAGAGGTGGTGGCAAAGAGGCATTACCGACCGGAGGAGGACACGGAGAATCCTTCTGCTTCTGTCTTCTGCTCTCATGGAGCGGGGACGGTAATTCCCTGGGATCAGGTGCGAAACCATATGCATCTGGACAGTGGCTGGCGCCCTATGGAGCAAACAGAGGAGAGTAGGGAAGGGATCTGTCAGGAAGACAAAAAACATGAGGCAAAAAGACAGGGCTCCCGCTTTCCAGAGAAGGAGGAGTCCCAAGGAGGCTCCTGGAAGGAAGAAAGCGCCCGCATCCGGACAGGGGAAAAGGAATTGCAGGAGATCTTCGAGCGTACCTTTCCTTCGGCTTCCCGACAGACCGCCTCCAGGTCCACCCGGGCTGCCTCCTTTCGGGAAACGGCCGCTTCCCCGGGAAGGGAGAGTGTAGACGGTAGGAGTTCTGCCCAGCCGAAACGGGAATATCTCCTGGTGGATGGTTATAATATGATCTTTGCCTGGGAAGAGTTAAAGGCTTTGGCGGCTGTCAATCTGGCCTCCGCCAGGGACCGGCTGATGGACATTCTCTCCAATTATCAAGGCTGTCGTCCCTGCACCCTGATCCTGGTATTCGATGCTTATAAAGTGCCGGGAGGATGGGGTCAAGTGATGAAGTATCACAATATTTATGTGGTTTATACCAAGGAGGCAGAGACTGCCGATCAATATATAGAGAAAACCGTTCACAAGATCGGCAGAGGTCCCACCGTTACGGTGGCCACCTCGGATGCCCTGGAGCAGGTGATTATTCTGGGAGGCGGTGCCCTGCGCCTGTCGGCAAAGGGCCTGCTGGAGGAGATTCAATCGGCTGCCCGGGAAATGCGGCAGATTTATTCCGAAAGGGATCATGGCGGGAAACATTATCTGCTGGAGGGAGCAGATGAGGCCTTGACAGATCTGCTGGAGGCCCTCCGACTAGGGCAGAAGGGATGAGGAAGGCGAAAACTATGTATTGAATTTAGTACATTTTACCAGTTGTAGTTTCCATAGGCTGTGCTATAATGGGGAAAAAGACGACAGCAGCTGCCCCGGATTTCCTGCAATTTGTATCCGGCAGCTGCAGATAAATGCAAAATAGGATTTCATGCGTCAAGTGTTCATCGGATGGGGAGTTGCCATGAAACGAAAAGACAGAGTATTGCGGATGCATTGCCCGCTGTCTTACGATATGAAGTCCGCGCCCGTTGCAATAAGCAGATGGACCAGGCATCTCATATTGTTAAGGGATATGAGGGCTTGCGTCCATTTTTTATGTAGAATCGGACGTGCAGCGGAATCTAAGATAGTTGGAGGAAATGTCTTATGATGGACGACAGGAAGATTGAAGAAGCTGTTCGGTTATTTTTGGAGGGGATCGGAGAGGATGTGGAC
>CAVLCU010000178.1:0-3166 GCA_963661545.1 Lachnospiraceae bacterium
CATGCTTGGAAAGGGGATCAAGAATCCGGGCATAGGTAAGGAAGCGAAGTATCGTGTAGGAATCGAAGGTAACTTTCCTATCGTCGTTTTTCTCGCGAAAGAAGTCCTTCAAGTGCAATCCACTCATGAGTTCTTGCAGGAAAAAATATCCGATGTTAAGGCTAGTGTTTGAAGAGGCGGCGTCATCTGTTTTTGGAACGCGTTCATTGAAATCGGCAGAAAAAGTGTATTGAACTTTGCCGACGCGATACTCCTCGTTCCATTCCTTGATTTTCTCGCGAACGTAGGTCTCAGGATCGTCGGTGATCTTAAGGAGCTCCGAGTGTTTCCCGAAATTCATGATGTTTTTGGATGTCACCTTTTTTCCGTTCCTGACACCCTGCTGCCCATAATAGGTAGGATCTTTCAAACGCTTATCAAAATATATCTTCATAATCGGTCACCTCAAAACCATTATACCATAAACATACAACACATGCAACATAAAAATTCAAAAAATTTGACAAAAAAATACCGCATTTCTGCGGCTTCATAGCGATTTTCATTTTTGACAAGTGTCGAAGACCCGACCAATACTGTAATTTAGTTTTTATACGCACATTCAAAACTTCCACATAATTGTACCATGTTCCGAAAGGCAGGGCAACCGATAAAATCGGGAAAATTTTCTGAACTTATCAGAATAAAAGCATTGACTTTACCTCTTGAGCTGACTATAATCGAAGTAAGATTTAGACATAGAAGGATGGAAATGTGGCTGTGGTCTGCAAGGAAACACAGCACAAGGAACGGGGTGAGAATCCCCACACAGAACAGGTACTGTAAGCGAGAGGCAAAGCTGAAGGGCAGGGCAGGACGACTGGAGAAGAAGGAGCCTGCGTGCCTGGACGAGAAGGTCAGCCACTGTGGATAGGATCCATGGGAAGGCAGGGCGGAGCCGCAGGGAAGTCTATTCCCCTATCGTAAGTCAGAATACTTGCATTTCCCTCCGCTGTAACGGCTTTCCCATACAGCAACGTAGGAAATGAACACGTTAGCGCCGGGTCGTGGGAGACCGGGTGCTTTTTATTATGAAAGCCCCGGACGGAGGATGAGTCGGCTTTCATACCTGGTGAGACTGAACAGGCTGCAGCGCAGCCCTTTCTCTTGCAAGGTGTTCCCCTGTGATGCGTAAAAGGGAAAACAGGAATGATGTAAAGGAGGTTGGAGAATTGAAAGCAATGAAGAAGAAATCACTGTCCTTGCTTCTGACAGCAGCCATGCTGGGAAGCCTTGCAGTGCCGGTTATGGCATCATCGCCCTTTCCGGGTTCTGCACCGGGGAAGGGACAGCTGATCATGGCTCCGGGGCTGGAGAATCCGGAGAATCAGAACTCTAGCTATTCTGTGGCAATCAGTGGGGATGCCTCCCTGGTGGTTGGCGAGGTTCTCTATGCAGAGATTGCCATCAGCAATAGCCAGGAGAGCAGCTATAATGCCTATGATTTTTATTTAACCTACGATGCTGATGCCTTGGAATATGCAGGGATCACAGAGACAGACCTAACGGTGGATGCAAAGGCGGGGAGCCTGCACCTGCTGGGTTACGGAGCGGATAAGGCTTGCGCCACCGATAAGCTTCACCTGAAGTTTACCACGAAGAAGGTGGGGACGGCGGCAGTGAATCTGGTTAGCGCCAACTTGGATAAGAAGTCCAATGCTAGTGTACAGAATGCACCGGCTGCTGCCATTACAGTAAGCAGTGTTAATGTCAACATTACCGGTTATCCTGTGAATCTCAGCGAGGATTTTACCGGGGCAGGCACAGCGGATCCGGGCGTGGATTATACCTTCGCAGCCAAGGATCTCCATTATGAGTATACGATTACCGCAAAGGTTGGGGATACACAGGTCGATGTTGTAGATAATGGAAATGGAACCTTTACCATTCCGGGCACTTCGGTGCATGGACCGATTACCATCACGGACACCAAGAAGGGTAAGGGCTATCCTGTGACCATCATCGGGGATAACACCACCGGCGCAGATACTGCCTATTATTTGGAAGACTATAGCTTCACAGTGGCAAAGGAGAGTGGCTATAGCTACAACATCACCGTGACGATCGATGGAGAGAAATACATTTCCATGGAGGTTGACGGTTATACCTTCACCATTCCGGGGGAGAAGATCCTGGGACCCGTGGTCATCACTGTGACAAAGAATAAGGTTGCACCGGATAATTGGACGGTTACCTTCGAAGGGAAGGGCGCAGGAGATGCTGCAGGGCAGGCTCAGGTTGCCAATGGCTCTGTTTATTCCTTCCGAATCAGCAAGGAGAGTGGCTACGACTATACAGTAGAGGCAACCATGGGCGGAGAGGCATGCGAGATTACCACGGAGGATAAGGGATATTATATGAATGTTACCACCTCCAGAGAAGGCGGCGTGACCGGTGATCTGGTTTTCCAGATCGGCAAGAAGAAAAGCCTCACAGTATCTGTCTATGAGTATGTCAAGCTGGATGGCAAGACCGTCTGGCTTGTGCTTGCAGATGCCGGAGTAGATGAGGGAAATGTACTGGCCTACGGACAGCAGCCCATGTATTGGTCTGAACAATACGAGTCCTACTGTTATCTGGTGATCAGCGAGGACAATCTGACCGAGATGGAGGCCATTGCCAGGGCAAGTATCGGCGAGGTGGCTGCCGATCAGACGAGCCTTACTTATGACTATGATGTGAACGAGACCACGCGGGTTGATATGAACGATGCTCAGCTTGTATATAATATCTACAATGCACGCTATTCTGACTTTGAGAAGGTTTCCATTCAGAAGTTCCTGAAGGCAGATGTGAATGGGGATAAGCAGGTCAGTGTATTGGATTCTGCAGCTATTGTGGATTATATCCTGAATCAATCAGTGTAACCAAACTCCTATGGCGGCTCCCGGCCTGTTGACGGCTGGGAGCCGTTTCGCATTTTCCGGAAAGGTGTGGGGATAAGCAGTCTGGGATAGGCGATTTTATAGGGGATTGAAAAAAGATTAAAAAATCCAAAAAAGGTATTGACAGGCCGGAGGGGCTGTGGTAGTATAAATAAGCTGTCGCACGGAACAGCGGTGAGACAGACAAGAAGAACCTTGATAACTGAACAGTAAAACACATCCTCGAAAGTTCAAAGAAAAGT
>CAVLCU010000179.1:0-3148 GCA_963661545.1 Lachnospiraceae bacterium
CCTTTATCAACCCTCATTACAACAATCTGAGGATTAATGGAAGCATCTTCTTCAAGCCCCGTGACTAACGCACTTTTACCTAAAGTGGAACCAGTTTTCACAAATAGAATGTCTCCATTTCTAATCATAATTTCCGGAGATTCTTCAAACTTGTCTCTTGTGATGTACGTATTCTTACAATTCATAGTCAACTTATTATCAACAATATTAGTTGGACTAAATGTCAGTACGCCACCCTCTTCTTTGGTGATAATATCTTTTTCGGTATATCCTCTAAATCCAATTCGACCATTTATTCTGCATGAATCCTCAACCTTACGCTGTTCCCAAGCGTCTGTAAAACCTGCAAACCGAATTTCCGGAACACTCCTTCCCTCTTGCGGAAACATTTTTTGGAGCATGTATTGCTTTAATCTTCCTGTTTCTGCACACTTACGCTGGTGAAGAGTGATAAGGTGGTCGAGCTGTTTGAAGTACGCTCCAATTTTCCGTTGCTCATCTAATGATGGTATTGTAACTTCATAAGGTTCAACATGTTTATTATTTATCTGAGGAATAGTTGATGTATCAGCAATCTTGTATAACCCTTCTTTAGAAATGATATTATACAAAAATTCCGAATCTAATTTTTCAGAAGTAAGTGCCATCATATTCGTATCCATATAGCTATCAATTCCCATAATACGGACTTTATTGCTCATAATAGCCGCACCTCTTTTTGGAAAAACAACACTCCCTTTTGTTACCCTTTTTACTGTTGAATGCTCAGCAACTTTATTTTGAGTATCAACGACATATTTATCGTTGTAATTCAAATCGTCTACTTTAACATACAATTCCGTTCCCTCTTCAAATTTTGAAGGAGCTTCACCAGATGTTATGCTTACGTATTCCCCTAACTTACGCTGTTCCCAATCATCTGTATAACCCTGAAATCTTATCCTGGGTTTTCCTTTTCCCATACTCGCATCCCCCTGAAAATCCGTTGTTCATTTATTGGGTGTAACACCTTTCTCTCCGCCTGCCATGCACAGGGCTGAGACAGCGGCGGGGCTGGGGGCTGGGCAGGCAGGCCTCTGCAAGCTTGATTAGAAGTACTTAGGGGTCTGCGGCACCGGAGGAAGGGCTGGAGCCCGTGCCTCAAGCACGGGCGGAAAGGGCAACCAAAGGGGAAAGCATCAGCTTTCACCTGCGTTTGCCCGGTGCCCTTTTGGAGGGGACGCTGACCCCTTTAGTACTTCTTCAAGCTGAAGCCCAGCCTGCCGAACCAGACCCCCTGCCCCGGCGTCACCTCAGCCCGTCACCCTCTGCCCGTCACCCTCGACCAGCTGCGTCGCTCCCTGTCTAACCTAAAGCCTCCCTCAACTCCCTCAGCTCTTCCCTCGTGGCCTCATCCTCCGCCACCAGCTCTCCTAACATCTGCACCAGCTCTCCTTTGGTCTTCTCCAGGTCTTCCTCTGTCTTTCTCATATCCGTCAGAAGCTCCTTCAGGTCGATTTCCTCTTCCTTCTCGAAATTGTCCACATAACGGGGGATATTAAGATTGAAGCCGTTCCTCTCGATTTCCTCAAAATCAGCCAGGCAGGCTTCCTTCTCCCGGCTTTCCCTGCGCTGATAAAGTTCCAGAACCCTGTCAATATGTTCCTGGGTCATGGTATTTTGCTTCTTGCCCTTCTGGAACTTCTTGGAAGCGTCGATAAAGAGCACATCCCGCCCTTGTCTGTGCTTCTTCAATACCACAATGCAGGTAGGAATGGATGTATTATAGAAAAGGTTGGCCGGTAAACCGATGACCGCATAGATGTTGCCTGCCCGCAGGAGCTTTTCCCGGATCTTTCCCTCGGCAGCTCCCCGGAAGAGAACGCCGTGGGGCAAAACAATGGCCATGGTGCCGTCATTTCTCAGATGGTAGAGACCATGGAGGAGGAAAGCATAGTCGGCCTTGGATTTGGGGGCAAGAACCCCATAATCACTGAATCGTTCATCCAGGAGAAAGCCGGAGGAGGCCGTCCATTTGGCGGAATAGGGAGGATTCATCAAAACCATATGGAATTCCGTTTCCTCCCCGGTAGGCCAGTCCCCATCCAGGGTATCGCCGTTGCGCAGCTTCTGATTCTCCGCCACAATACCGTGGAGGAACATATTCATCCGAGCCAGGTTATAGGTAGAGGTATTGAGCTCCTGACCATAATAACGGATATAATGAGGCTGGCTGGAGAATCGCTTGGCATTCAGTAGAAGGGAACCGGATCCCATGCAGGGATCGTAGACAGACAGCCCCTTTCGATCCTCCTGCCCTGCGATAGCAATGCGGGTAAGAATCTTGGAAACCGCCTGGGGCGTATAGAACTCTCCCGCTTTTTTCCCCGTCTCCGAGGCAAATTGGCCGATAAGATACTCGTAGGCATTTCCCAGGATCTCCACATCCGAATTAAGCAGATCTGCCTGGTCAATCTCCTTGATCAGACTGGCCACCGTATCACTTTGCTTCTGGTCTCCGTTGCCCAACCGGTTGGAATACAGATCGATATCCACGAAAAGGTCAGCAAAAATGGGATGACTCTGCTCGATATGGTGAAAGGCTTTCTGCAGCTGCTCCCGGTGAAAGGCATTCTGTCTGGCTGCCTCAGCAAATGCAGTATAAGTCAGCTCCGGATCAATGAGATAATGGCATTCCTCCCGCAGCTCCTCTTTCAGCTCCGGCCCGCTCTCCTGTATCAAGGCATCCTGATAGGCGGCCAGCGCCTCCTTCAGGCTGTCCGGCTTCCGGTCATAGATCAAATCATAGGCCTTGATCAAAAAACTGTCGGACAGATACTTGTAGAAGACGATCCCCAGCAGATAGTCCTTGTATTCGTTGGCGTCCATCTTGGAGCGGAGAATATCCGCTCCCCTCCATAATACGCTGATTAAATCTTTGCTGTTTTCCTGCTCTGACATTCTATTCCTCTCCCTGCGTCTGGTTGGCTCTGCTCATTCTTTTACCTGTCCTATATTGTACACAAAAGACCTCCATCAGGCAATAGGAGATAAGCGGATCTGATCCATCCTTCCTCATGGCTTTCATTCGTGGTGGGGGCGGGTTGATGTCCACTTCGAACTTAATCTTGGTTTGGGTGTCAAAACACCCAAACCTGTGGTTACACGG
>CAVLCU010000180.1:0-3141 GCA_963661545.1 Lachnospiraceae bacterium
CCATTAATCATCCACAATCTTCCTGGCAATACCCAGAATCAGGCGCTTCAGGCTGGATACGAAGGCCTTAGGCTCCAGATTGCAGCCGTTCTCCAGCCACCGCACAATCGCCGACAGATAAGCATCACAGAAAAAGGTAACAATAATCTCCTCATCCTCCTCCGTCTCACAGACATCCCGGATGAAGAAGGCAATGATAGGAGTCATGGATTCATAAAAATAATCCCGGAAGGAATTCTGCCCCTCCACCTTCAGGGCACTGCGGTAAAAGGCCTGATCTCTGTAGAAGAGCTCTCCCACCGCTGCAAGGAGCTCCCAGCCACTCTCGAAGACACTGGTACTCACGATCCCAATGAAATCATTATAGAAGATCCAGTTCACCAGGTCGTACTTATCCTTAAAATGATAATAAAAGCTCTTGCGGTTCATCCCGCAGCCCTGGCAGATATCAATCACGCTGATCTTAGCAAAGGGTTTCTCCCCCATCAGGCGCTTCATGGAAGAAGCAAGAGCACTCTTGGTTATATTAGCATCCGGCATATCATCACTCTCACTCTTGAATTGCGTAGTTCCCAACCGACTGCCCAGACACAATGACAGAAAACAGCTGGCATTCCTTCGTGGCAAGGACCCCACCGGCAGCCACGAGGTTACTTTCCGCTCACATGGGTGATTATACCACAATCCGGATGCCTTGTGAACACAAAAATGGTTTGGGCATCAAAGCGCGCTGTCCAGGGTGAAGGCAAAGGCCACACCATTCTTATAGTTGGTAACCCAGCATTTCTGCTGATGCGCGTCTACGATTGCCTTGACAATGGACAGACCAATGCCGCTTCCTCCGTACTCCCGGGTTCTGGCCTTATCCACCTTATAGAACTTAATCCAGACCTTGTCCTTCTCCTCCTCCGGAATAGGCTGCCCGGTATTAAAGACCGAGGTGGTAACGACTCCCTGCTCCTCCTTACAGCGAATCTCAATGATCCTGTCTCCCTCCAGGTGATTCAGAGCATTGGTAAGATAATTGGTAAGCACCTCTTCGATCTTAAATTCATCGCCCCAGACATGTATCGCCCCCTCTTGTTCAAAGAGAACCCTGGCCTGTTTCTGTTCAATGAGAATGTGGGAGGCCTGGATTACCCCCCGTATCAGCTCCGTCAGATCAAAGCGTTCCACAGACAGCTGGTCATAGCCAAACTCCAGCTGATTCAGGGTCAGCAGCTTCTTCACCAGGGTATTCATCTTGGCTGATTCATCCATAATGACATCGCAATAGAATTCCCGACTCTCCGGGTCATCGGAAATATTGTCCTTCAAACCCTCCGCATAGCCCTGAATCAAAGCAATCGGTGTCTTCAGTTCATGGGATACATTGGACAGGAACTCCTTGCGCATCTCATCGATCTGGGTCTTCTTCTCCAGATCCTTCTGCAGACGGATATTGGCAGTCTTCAGCTCAGAGATGGCCTCTTCCAACTTCTCCGACATCTGGTTAAAATCCTGCCCCAGCTGGCCGATCTCATCCACACCGCCACTGGTATATTTGGCATCAAAATCCAGCTTAGCCATACGGCGGGAAATCTGAGTCAGCTCCTGCAGGGGGCGGACAATCCTCCGGGTCATCATCCAGATCACCAGGGCACTGGCCAAAATCGTAGGAATACCGATATAGAGATAAAAGCGGTTGGACAAGGCCACTGATTCCTTGATGCTCTCCACCGGACAGCGTACCATATAATAATTGCCGTTATCCAATTCCCCCCATAATTCCAGAAAATCCATAGATACAAATCGATCATGAATCAGGATCACCTGATATTGATCCGTTTGCTGCAGGATCTGGGTATTGTCCTTTTCCTTATCCAGGATATTGCCGAAGAGGCGGCTGGCCATGCCGGTTTCATCCGGAGAATTGGTGGATATATAGCTGAGACTGGCATCCGCCACCGCATAAGTCAGGGTGTTAATGGAGCAAAACTTCCGAAAGTTCTCGCTGATCCGGGTATATCCTGAGCTATTGATCATATCCCAGCTCTCCACCAGGGTCTCCTGCTTCTTGCTGGAATAGTAATTGCCCAGGAAAAACCAATGAACCACCCCAATTGCCACCAAAGCCAGAGTCATGAGGCCGATAAAGGTAACTGCAATTCTCTTTTTAATGGACTTTCTCATGCCTGTGTGACCTCAAACTTATATCCCATACCCCAGATGGTCTTGATATATTCCCCCTTCTCTCCCATCTTGCTGCGGAGCTTTTTGACATGGGTATCGATGGTTCTTGCATCCCCGAAATAGTCATAATTCCATACATTATTCAGAATCTTTTCTCTGGAAAGGGCGATTCCCTGGTTTTCCATAAAATAAGCCAACAATTCAAATTCCTTGAAGCTCAGTTCCATGGGCTGACCATCCACAGCAGCCAAATGGGCAGCCTTGTTAAGGGTAATTCCCCCTGCCTCCAGGTTAGCGTTGGGATCCATATGGTTGGTCCGCCGCAGAATCGCCTCTACCCGAGCCACCAGGATCTTGGGGCTGAAGGGCTTGGAAATATACTCATCCACCCCCAATTCAAAGCCCAGAAGCTCATCCCTCTCCTCTCCCTTGGCCGTCAGCATAATGATGGGCACCTGGGAATATTGGCGGATTTCCCGGCAAACCTGCCAGCCGTCCATCTTAGGCATCATCACGTCCAGAATAATCAAAGCAATATCCTTCACAGCATAAAAGGTATTAAGGGCCGCTTCTCCGTCACCGGCCTCCCATACATCGAAATTACTCTTCACCAGGAAATCCTTCACCAGTTTCCGCATCCTGCTCTCATCGTCTACCACCAATATCTTCAACCGTTCCATAGCAAGACCTCCCTTTCGCTCAACATCATACACTATAACAGGGTATTGTGTCAAAAATGTGTCGTTAGCCCTATTCTGGCTTACCTGGAAGTCCCCGGACACTTTCCGGCCATCTTGGGATGGAAGACAAAAAGAAATCAAAATTTCCCATTGAAAAAAAGAAGCTTTTATAGTATGATAGTTGAGGTACTCCACAGGAGCCTCTTGTCTCTGTAGCTCAGTAGGATAGAGCGTTCGCCTCCTAAGCGGCAGATTGTTCGATTCCTTCGAGCAGTGAAAATTGAATAAA
>CAVLCU010000181.1:0-2006 GCA_963661545.1 Lachnospiraceae bacterium
GTTCCTGTCCTACCTCCCTGGCCCGGTCCAGATTGGCATCAGCGATAGCCACCAGCTCAGAGCCGGGTACCCGGTTGGCAATATTGCAGGCATGCTCATAGCCCAGACGTCCAACTCCGATGATTCCTATTTTCAGCTTTTTCATGAGATATCCTCCTGTGTGTTTGAAAGGTAGTTATAATCCGGTATGTTCCTTTACATAGGCTCTGGCCATGCGGGCATAGTCCAGGGGATTGGCGATGGCGGGATCCTGCTCAGCCTCCACCACCAGCCAGCCCTCGTATTGATACTGATCCAGCAGACGGAAGATGGTGGGGAAGTCTACGCAGCCCTCCGGATCCCCGGGAACTGTGAATACCCCTTCGGGGATGGAACGCAGGAAACTCTTCTTTTCCGCATAGCATTTGTCCATGGCCGGTTTACGGACATTTTTCAGGTGCACGTGGGCGATGCGGTCGTGATGCTTCTTGAGAATCTCCACCGGATCCTCGCCGGAGAAGGTTAGATGGCCGGTGTCATAGATCATGCTGACATATTTGGGATCGGTCATGGCCAGCATACGGTCGATTTCCGCTGTTTTCTGGACAGTGGTGGTCATATGGTGGTGGTAGACGATCTTCATGCCATTATCGGCAGCGATTCTGCCCAGGTGGTTGAGTCCCCTGGTCAATACTTCCCATTCCTCATCATTGAGAACCTTCTTATTGGCCAGGGGAGTGTTCCATTGGTGCTGGATAGAGAAGGACTGGTCGGAGGTGTTGATCAGGGTAGCTCCGATGGACTTCAAGAAGTTCATGTGATCTACAAAAGCCCGCTCGCTCTGCCACATAGGCCATTCGTTGAGATAGGTGCTGATCCAGCCGGTAATGGCTTCGATTCCCCGCCTTCCCAGTTCCTGATTCAGGATGGCAGGATCCCGGGGAAATTGACATCCGATCTCCGTCCCCACGTATCCTGTCAGGGCAATTTCGCTGATTGTCTGGAGAAAACTATTCTCCGCCCCCATCTCCGGCATATCGTCCTCGGTCCAGGCGATGGGCGCAATGCCGATTTTTACCTTGCTTGCGTCTAACATAGGAGAAAACCTTCCTTTCTGTTCTGCGGGAGGATCTGATGGCGAGATCCGACACCAATTCTCCCCTTCGCTCTTTATGCTTACAGTCTAACAGAATGAGGAAGTTCTTTCTTCTAATTTCTTGGCTTGTTTGGAAAAGAGGAATCAGGGGAAGAAGGCGGTGTATTTGTGAAGACAAGAGAGAATGGCTGGAGAAATCAGAGGTTTTTTTGAAAATCCTGCTTTCCAGGTATCCCATGTTCCACTTTGTTCCGCCCCACCACGGATAAAAGCCAACTATTCCGTCCTTCTCAATTGGATGGTTCGGTTCGGTAATCGCATCAAGGGGTAGAATTCCTCTGCATATGGTGTGTGATTCGCCAGAAATGGCAAAAAGAATAAGAGTTACATAGATTTGATAAAGGCTTCTACAGAATCTGCCCGAGCGGCAGTATGAAGCCACCTTGATAAAGTATCAGGATCCTTTTCCTGCATAATAGATTCACTAATAGGTTGTGGAACAGTTCCTAAAAAAGACAGTAAAAGGAGGATGCTTTCTGCCTGCCCCCTTATCTGCCCTTCGAGTATACCTTCGGCTCTTTCCTCCCGTAATAATTCTTCCAAAGTCATAAAGCTTCTCCTTATCTCCTGGTCCGACTTGACCTTACAGACTTCCTGTTGAATTCTACGTACAAATTCGTCCTGGAAATCCCCGGTACTTTCCTCCAGTGAGGCATGAACATAATGTAAAAAATTCACCAGCGATTCCGGCATATCTCCTGCATGACAGCCCCGAATAAAAAATCGTCCTTCAGAACCATCTCATCAAGTGCTTTCTTGTACATGTATCCTCCTGACCAGAGGAATCCTACAATTGAATTATACAGGCATTTTATCTGAGAGTCAAGAAAAAGGAAAGTGACAGCGCCTGCTTTTTTATGCTATACTAGAG
>CAVLCU010000181.1:2016-2935 GCA_963661545.1 Lachnospiraceae bacterium
ATACTAGAGGCAAGAGGAAAGAAGGAGGTGTCACAGCGGAAGATGTCTCAAGGAAGTCTGAATGTACAATGCTTTGTCAAGAAGGAGGTTCAACCCCTGTTCCAGGGAGAGAACCAGCCTCGTCTGCTCTATGTCAGTGAGATTCGGCCGGATGCCAGTGCTCATCCCCGGATTATGCATGCCCATGAGGATTTTGTAGAATTGATCCTGATCTGCAGCGGTTCCAGCGAATATCTGATTCATGACAAGAAGATCGTCATCAAGGCTGGGGATCTCCTGGTCTACAATGCGGGGGTGGTGCACGATGAGGTCACCGGTCCGGATATGGAGGTGGGCAGTTATTGTGTAGCGATCGGAGGCTTGCGCATGCCGGGATTGCCGGAGAATGCCTTGATCCCGGAGGATGCAGGATATGTATTCCCTACGGGAGAGGCCTTTGAGGATTTGCGCCAGCTCTTTGCCATGACCTTTCGCAGGCTGGCGGCAGGCGGTTCCCGGGCAGAGCTCTTCTGCAATTCCCTGATGCATTCCCTCCTGGTGGCGGTTCTGGCGGTAACGGATGGCAAATGGGAGAACCAGGACAAGCCGGAGGAGGATCCTCCCATCCTGGGCCGCCGCATTAAGGATTATATTGATCGCCATTATATGGAACCTCTGACCTTGCAAAGCATGGGAAAAGCCCTCCATATCAGCCCCTATTACCTGTCCCATGTATTCAAGGAAATGAGCGGCTATGCCCCGGGCCAGTATCTCCTGCGCCGCCGGATTGGGGAAGCCCAGACCCTCTTGATCACGACGGATCTGTCCATTACCCGCATTGCCGAGATGGTGGGATACGATACCCAGAGCTATTTCAACCTCCAATTTACCAAGAATGTGGGCATGCCCCCCAATCGATATCGACAGAATTATATTGTAT
>CAVLCU010000182.1:0-2864 GCA_963661545.1 Lachnospiraceae bacterium
GGGCTTATCTGAACAAAAAAGCCTGAGTGCAAGAAAAGCGGTGCAGTTCCCCGGCCTGAGGAACTGCACCGCTTTTCTTCGGTAGGAGCTATCGATCCGCCAGCAGGGTAGCCACGGCTTTCTCGTTGTATTGGCTGGAGATGATACCTCCATCCGAGAGGCGGGAGTAGACACCGGCGAATTGTCCTTTGTAAACAAAAAGGCCGGACATATTGGTATATTCCCGGAATTGTCCGGGTTCCTCTACGAAGCAGATGTTGGACGTTCGGTAGGGAGGGCAGTATTCCTGACAGATATATCCCCGGTTCAGGTGTTCCTCCACATGAGAGCGCCACTGTTCCGGACTATCGTCGCAGCCGGCGTGAACCCCCCGGGAGGCGTAGGAGTCCAGGGGCTTGATCAGCCACCGGTCTTTTTCGGTAAAAATCCTCTCCCTGGCGCAGCTTTGGTCATCCAGAAGGAAGGTGTGAGGAATGTGGGCCTGAACAAAGGCTTGTTCCTCCTGTGTCAGGAGAGAGAGGGTAGGTTCCTCCCGAAGCAGCTTGAAGAGCCATTTGTTATGGATGATCTGGGTGCAGAAGGCACCGATCAGGCAGACGGCCTCCTCCCTGACGGCTTGCAGGAAGGGCCGGATGCGGCTGGCCTGGGCGAAGACATCCCTGGTAACGGCTCGGCGGTAGACCACATCCACCGGATGGCCAGTGGGGGAACAGAGCCGGTGATTTTGGTAGGTCATTTCTGTAATCTCACAGATCTCACAGGCGACGCCGGCTTTCTCAAAGCGCCTCTGGAATTCCTGAAATTCGGTAATGGATCCCCCCGCCAGGAAGTCCACGATGGCTACATAGGGATGGTCCACCGGATTTTTGTAGGTATGATAGATGTCCAAAAAAGCCTGGACCCAGGAATCATAAAGCTCCCAGGTGGAGAAATGATAATGCTGCTTCATCCTCTGATGCGCCGGATTCAGATCCAGAGCCTGATTCAGGACATAGTCTTCATTCATGGCGGAGGTTCCATCTGTATTGATCTCGCAGAACTGAAAGGACCCGTCTGCCTCATTGTAGAAAATATCGAAGCGGGCGATGGGCAGGAGGCAGTCATAGCCTCTGGGAATCAGAATATATTCCTCCATTTCCCGGGAGAAGGGGAAGAGCTTGCGGTAGGCAGGATTCCTCAGATATTCCTGAATCACCTTTTCGAAAATCCCATAGGTTACAGCAACGATCTCTTCAAAATGCCGGGCAACCTTAGGCGTTAGCACCTTGGGGATCTGCAGGGTCCGGACACAGCGTCCGTGGTAGGCCACAGAGGAATGCTCCAGGTAGTCCCTGGTGTTCCAGGCAGCCTCCCTATTTTCCTGAAAATGCGCTTCAATGATTTGCCGGTATTGGCTGCTTATGTCTGCCATAGATGCTGTGCCTGCCCGGCTTGTCTCCTTGTCCCTGTTCTTTGTACCCTTCGCCTTTGTATTTGTCATCATTTTCACATCCCTTGTTTGCTGTCTTTGCTTTGCGCCTTTGTGAATCCTTATGCCGGGCCTTGTCCTTCCCAAAGGAGGAGGCGGAAGGGTAGAAGAAAGCGGCGCTCCGCGTCTTCCAGCCCCCTTTCTGCCAGTTCCACCAGGTCTTGCAGAAATTCTCTGGCTGGGCGTCCGTAGATCCTTCCTCCATAGCCCCTCTTTATGAGGTCCTGCTCCGTGTCACGGATCCTTTGTTCGGTCACGGGATACTGCTTCAGGAGGTCTTCTAATACCCTGGGGTGGAAAAAGAGGCCCTTGATAAGGGCCAGGTAGGCCATGATAGATTCCGGGGGCATGCTGTCCCCTCCCCGGATTTCCAGATATTGCTTCAGCCGGACATCCAGGAAGGTCATGGAAAGAAGGTGGTTCACATCCTCCGGGGTCAGCAGCTGCTCCTGCCACAGGTTACCGGCTGTTCTGGAACCAGTATAAACCACTCCCTCTGCCGTCGGTCGGAAAATAGGGGGCAAATGCCAGAGATAGCGGGCATAAGAGCGAAAACCGAAATTCGGCTCGAAGAGTCCCGGCAGGATACCGCACCGAACCGGGTCCACCTGGTTCCAGATGGTGGTTCGGGCCAGGTGACCGGAGTAGGGCTGTCCCTCGAAGACGGGGCAATTGTCCGTTACCAGCTTCAGCGCCGGCATCAGCAGGTAAGCGGCTCGGTATTTGATGCGGAAATCCTCCTCGCTGCAATAATCAATGGAAACCTGGGTAGCCGCCGTTCCCCGCATCATCTGGCGGCCACAGGTGCCGGTGGACTGAAAATAGTCATCCATGAATTCATACCGTTTTTTGGGGATCAGGGGCAGCTGATCTGCCCGGCTGGCCGGCTGGTAACCCAAAGTAATCAGCTGGCAGTCCCATTGTTCCAGAAGGGGAAGAAGGAGGCGAAGAAAGGCCTGGTAAATCTCCTGAATCACCCGGATACTCTCCTTGGGGGTGATGCTGATCTCCAGCTGGCTGGCTGGTTCCAGGCTGATGGAATAGTCATTGTTGGAAAGTCCCAGCAGCCGTCCCTCCACATAATAGGGATGGGGGAAATGGTCTTTTAAGCGGTGCAAAAGCGCCTCCATCCCCCTCTCCTCATAGTAGGTCACGCTGGCTTTGGTATCCTTGTGAACCACAAAATGCTCAATCTCCACCCCCAGCTTCTGCACGCAATTCAGCTTGCAGCCTTCTTGAAAATGCTGCTCCAGGATATCCAGGTTTTTCTTCTCGATCCATTCGCTCATGTGGACTCTCCTTTCCGAGCATGCTCTCAGGGCGGTTGCTGTCGCCACCATCTATGAAAGCCAGCTGCTCCGCACTTCGTGCTCTCGCAGCTGCCGCCGGTATCAAC
>CAVLCU010000183.1:0-2789 GCA_963661545.1 Lachnospiraceae bacterium
ACAAGCTGTGGTATGCAAGCATCCCACAGCTTGTGTCTGCCGTCCGGGGCTTTCAGAGTAGAATAACTGTCTCTGTGAATGATACAGGCCTTTTCTCTGAGAGTCAAGAACAAGCAGATCAATACCGGATTTTCTTCTTCGCTTGTACTTCCGGGGCTTGTGTAGGAAAATGGTAATGAGGAGGAGTATTATGAAGATCATTTCGTTTGGTTCCATGAATATGGATAAGGTTTATCAGGTGGATCATTTTGTGCGTCCGGGAGAGACAATTCATGCCCTGGGATTTCACCAGGCAGTGGGAGGAAAGGGTCTGAACCAGTCGGTGGCTGCTGCAAGAGCCGGCGCCCGGGTGCTTCATGCCGGAGCCCTGGGAGAGGACGGAGGGCTTCTCAGGGAAACGCTGGAAAAGGCCGGAGCAGACGTCTCCTCCCTTCTGACTTTGCCCGGTCAAAGCGGCCATGCCATCATCCAGGTGGATTCTCAGGGCGACAATTGCATCATCGTTTTCGGGGGAAGCAACCAGAGGCTGACGGAGGAGTATGTGGATGGGATTCTGGAGGAAAAGGGGCAAGAGGGAGATATCCTTCTTTTGCAAAATGAGACCAATCTGGTGCCCTATATCCTAAAAAAAGCTCATGCAGCAGGCCTTCAGGTGGCCTTTAATCCTTCTCCCATTCCCTCTGCTGTGGGGGACTTGCCTCTGGAATGCGTAGACTTCTTCCTAGTCAATAGGGGGGAAGGAGCCGCCATGGCTGCCATGGAGGGAGAAAACTTTTCCCCGGAGGAGGTCTTAGAAAGCCTGGCCACCGCCTATCCCGCCGCCTGCCTTGTCCTGACCCTGGGATCCGGGGGAGTACTCTGCAAGGCGGGAGAGAAGGTATATGCCCATGACATCTATTCGGTGAAGCCGGTAGATACCACAGGAGCCGGAGATACCTTCTGCGGCTACTTCCTGGCGGGCATCTGCCAGGAAAAATCCATAGATGAATGTCTGGAAAGGGCTTCCGCTGCCGCTGCCCTTGCAGTCTCCAGACCCGGGGCAGCTCCCTCCATCCCTCTTAGAGCGGAGGTGGAAGACTTCCTGAGAACCCAAGGAGCAAAATAAAGATGGAGATCTTTCTTGGAATCATTATCCCATTTCTGGGAACCCTGGTTGGTTCTGCCTGTGTTTTCTTTATGAAAAAGTCCCTTGGCGCTCTGGTGCAGCGGTCCCTGGCCGGATTTGCCGCCGGTGTGATGACGGCAGCCTCCATATGGAGCCTGCTGATCCCCGCCATCCAACAAGTGGCAGACCGGGGGAGACTGTCCTTTCTCCCCGCTTTTGTGGGTTTTTGGTTGGGCATCCTATTTCTCCTGGCCTTTGACCGCCTGATCCCCCATCTTCATGTGGGAAGTGAAGAGGCAGAGGGGCCTAAGAGCAAGCTGGGCCGCACAACCATGATGGTTCTTGCGGTAACCTTGCATAATATTCCGGAGGGAATGGCAGTAGGGGTAATGTATGCGGGCTTCCTCGCAGATCATGCACAGATTACGGCAGCCAGTGCCCTGGCTCTGTCCCTGGGGATTGCCATCCAGAATTTTCCGGAAGGGGCCATCATCTCCCTGCCGCTTCGGGCTGAGGGAGAGAAAAAGGGGCGAGCTTTTCTCGGCGGCCTCTTATCAGGCCTAGTCGAGCCGGTGGGAGCCTTGCTTACCATCCTGGCTGCCCGGCAGATTCTCCCGGCTCTGCCCTATCTCCTGAGCTTTGCAGCCGGCGCTATGCTCTATGTGGTGGTGGAGGAGCTGATCCCTGAAATGTCCCAGGGTCAGCATTCCAACCTGGGTACCCTTTTCTTTGCCGTGGGATTCAGTATGATGATGGTACTGGATGTGGCCCTGGCCTGAAGAAGGTTGAAAGCCCGCCTTGTCTCTTCCGACAAGGCGGGCTTTCCTTGGCTTTGGCGGTGAGTTTGATCCGCCAGGATCCTAGATCGGTTCAAAATCAGAGGCGCCATGCTTGCAAATGGGGCAGATATAGTCTGCCGGCAGGGTCTCACCCTCATAAACATGTCCGCATATTCGGCATACAAAGCCTTTCTTTTTCTCCGGCTGTGCCTGGGGCTGGGGTTTGATATATCTTTGGTAGTAGGAATAGGTCACCGGTTCTCCCTCGGGCAGCAGCTTTCCTTCCGTAGGGCGGCACAGGAAGAGAAGATGGGAACCCAGATCCATTTCCCGATCTACAGTCAGGGAGAGGAAACCCTTGGTATAATCCGGCAAAATCACCAGCCCGTTGGAGCTCCTTTCCGGAGAGGGGTCGGCAAATTTGTTGACCTCCCTGCCGCTTTGAAAGCCGAAATGCCGGAATAGGTCAAAGGGAGTATTCTCCGTCAAGCTGTTGATGTTCAGCCTGCCTGTTTTCTGAATCAGGCCGCAGGAGTAGTTTTGCTTGTTTGCCCCCACAGCGATGACCAGGGGTGTACTGGCGACCTGCATGACGGTGTTGACAATACAGCCATTATCCTTTTCCTCGTCCCTTGTGGTAAGAACATACAGGCCATAGCCAATCTGGTAGAGGGCTTTGGGATCCCATACCGGTTCTGTGGGATTGCTTTTCATAGTCATGCTCGCTCCTCCTTTTCTTGGAATGAGAATAAAATCAGGAATTATTCCTGATTTTATTATAGGGCTAAATACTGGCACTGTCAAGGTAATATAGATAAAATTGGTTACAGTGTCAAAAGCCTGAGCCCACGACATGCTCGCATGTCGGTGGGGGAAGGGCTTTATGACACGCCCCTCAATGAGGG
>CAVLCU010000184.1:0-2783 GCA_963661545.1 Lachnospiraceae bacterium
ACAAGCTGTGGTATGCGAGCATCCCACAGCTTGTGTCTGCCGTCCGGGGCTTTCATAATAAAATTTCTCTTGCTATTTTTTGAAAATCATGTATAATAGGGGTTGTGCGTATGACACGCCGGAATAGCTCAGTCGGTAGAGCACTTCACTCGTAATGAAGGGGTCGTCAGTTCGAGTCTGATTTCCGGCTTGCCCAACAAGTCTGCAGCCTAAGGTTGCAGGCTTTTTCAGTATAACAGATTTTTTCTTTTTGACAAGGGCATTCTCCAGGAAGGGGAGGGGATTTCCCTTCCTGGCGCGACGGTATGGGGAGGCCGTGACGGCTTGCATGCAGGACGGAGGAATTGGATTGAAGACATTGGTGATTGCAGAGAAGCCCTCTGTGGGTCGGGATATAGGAAGAGTTCTGGGTTGTGGTCCTAAGGGAAGCGGTGTCATGGAGGGGAAGAACTATGTGGTGACCTGGGCCATGGGGCATCTGGTGACCCTGCAGGATCCGGAGGACTATCATAAGAAGTACAAGGAATGGCATCTGGAGGTTCTTCCCCTGATGCCGGATCAGCTGGAGACCAAGGTCATCCCCCAGACCGGCAGGCAGTACCACCTGGTGAAGGAGCAGCTTTTTCGGCAGGATATCGGCAGCATTGTGATTGCTACTGATGCGGGTCGGGAGGGGGAGCTGGTGGCCCGGTGGATTCTTCAGAAGGCGGGCTGCAGGAAGCCCTGCCGCCGCCTGTGGATCTCCTCTGTGACGGATAAGGCCATTCGAGAGGGCTTTGCCCATCTGAAAGATGCCCGGGAATATGACCACCTCTATGAAGCAGCCCTGTCTCGGGCGGAGGCCGATTGGCTGGTGGGCATCAATGCCACCCGGGCTTTGACCTGTAAGTATAATGCCCAATTATCCTGTGGTCGGGTGCAGACGCCGACTTTGGCTATGATTGCCCGACGGGAGGAGGAGATCCGTTCCTTCCGACCTCTTCCCTTCTACGGGGTCCAGCTGGTGGCGGAGGGCATTCGCTTCCGCTGGAGGGATCCGAAGACCGGGAGCAGCCGCATCTCTTCCCAGGAGGAGGCAGAGGCCCTGCGAAGGGCCGGGGAGAAGGCCAGTCTGCAGCTGACCCGGGTGGAGAAGAAGAGAAAGCAGGTGGCCCCGCCCCAGCTCTATGACCTGACAGAACTGCAGCGGGACGCCAATAAGAAATATGGCTTTTCTGCGAAGGAAACCCTGAACCTGATGCAGAGCCTCTATGAGACCCATAAGCTTTTGACCTATCCCAGAACGGATTCCCGCTATCTGACGGCGGATATTGTCCCCACCCTAGGAGAAAGGCTGGAAGCCATCAGCGTCGGCCCTTACCGCAGCCTGGCCGCCAAGGCCAGAAAGACCAGACTTCAGGGGAAATTGGCCTTTGTCAATGACAGTAAGGTATCGGACCATCATGCCATTATTCCCACCGAGCAATATCTGCAGCTGACTGCCTTGTCCCACCAGGAAAGGAAGGTCTATGATCTGGTGGTACGACGCTTCCTGGCGGTTCTCTATCCCCCTTGTATCTATGAAGAAACCTCTCTGACTGCCACCTGTGGCAATGCCGCCTATGCTGCCAGGGGTCGGATCTCCCTGGAGGAGGGCTGGAGGGAGGTTTACGGCTCCGAGGGAATGGGAACAGAGCCGGAAGAGGACACAGAGGAGGAAGCCCAAGGGGAGGAGGCCTTGAGAAATCAGCAGCTTCCCCAGGTTCGCCAGGGACAGAGGCTGCAGGTTCAGAAAGCGATCCGAAGTGAGGGTAAGACCAAGCCGCCGGCTCATTTTACAGAAGCCACCCTCCTGTCTGCTATGGAGAATCCCCTTCACTATATGGACCAGAAGGAGGGCAAGCTGGCCAGAACTTTGGGAGAGACCGGGGGGCTGGGTACCGTGGCAACCCGGGCGGATATTATAGAGAAGCTTTTCCGCAGTTTTTTGCTGGAAAAGAAGGGAAATGAGATCTATACCACTTCCAAGGCCCGCCAGCTGCTGGCCCTGGTTCCGGGGGACCTTAAGAAGCCGGAATTGACGGCTCAATGGGAGCTGAATCTGGCGGAGATGGCCAAGGGACAGAGGTCCCGACGGGACTTCATGGACCATATCCGCCGCTATACCAGGGAGTTGATAGAAGAGATTAAGACGGAGGAGGGAACCTTCCGCCATGACAATCTGACCAATAAGAAGTGCCCCCGGTGCGGCAAGCGTCTCCTGGCTGTCAATGGCAAGAATGCCAGGCTCCTGGTCTGCCAGGATCGGGAATGTGGCTATCGGGAGACCTTGTCCAGAACCACCAATGCCCGCTGCCCCGTCTGCCACAAACGGATGGAGATGCGGGGAAAGGGAGAGGATGCCCTCTTCCTCTGCAGCTGCGGTCATAAGGAAAAGATGGCCAAATTCGAGGAACGCCGGAAGAAGGAGGGAGCCGGGGTCAATAAAAAAGACGTGGCCAGGTATCTGGCCCAGCAAAAGAAAGAGACAGAACAGTCGGTCAATCATGCATTTGCCCAGGCTTTACAAGGGATAAAACTGGAGGATTAAGGGGTAAAGGTGAAATGTTTGTTGACAGAACTTGCAAAAGACAGTAAACTTCTGGTAGCGAGTGGTTAGATGTATACAGAATGCAGCAGAAAGGGGTTTGAGGATATGATCAAGGATCAAAACGAATTGGAGGCAAAGCTGAATGAGCTGGTAGAGATTAGCCGGACTTCCGGAAAAATCGATATGAAGCTCTATACCGAATATGATGTAAAGC
>CAVLCU010000185.1:0-2757 GCA_963661545.1 Lachnospiraceae bacterium
CTTTAAGGCCAGAGAAATACCCACACCTGCGGAGGCGATCAGCGCCGCAATGGCGGATGCCTCCACAATCTCCAGCTGTACCACAATGGTAACAATGGTAAAGCCTAAAGTACCATAGCGAATCAGGGACAGGGTAAAGCTTTTGGCTGACTGGTCTATATGCATTCCTTCCATTTTCACCGCCAGCCAGGCGCAAAACCTCTTCACAATCTTCCTGACTAAGAGATAGATCAGGATTGCCAGCAGGACATGAAAGAGGAATTTTGCCGCACTGCCACCGGTGCTCTTGAGCCAGTTCTGAATATCATCCAATGAAATCATTGGGATTCTCCTCTATCTGATCCATACGGGTTGCCGTAAGCTCCTCCGGTCGCATATTCAGAATTTGCATGAATTCCTCTCCGGTAATGGTCTCCTTCTCATAGAGGAATTTAGCCAGCTCATGGAGCTTTGCCATATTTTCCTGAATCAGGTTCGTAGCTTTGTCATATTGGCGTTTCACCAATGCAACCACCATGTCATCAATATGTCCGGCGGTATTCTCGGAGCAGGCCAAAGAAGTGTCCCCTCCCAGATATTTATTGGTAACCGTTTCCAGAGCCACCATACCAAAATCGTCACTCATGCCGAAGCGGGTAATCATGGAACGGGCAAGCTTGGTGGCCTGCTCAATGTCATTGGCAGCTCCTGTGGTGATGGAGTGGAAGACCAGATCCTCCGCCACACGTCCTCCTGTGAAGGTAGCAATACGGTTCTCCAGCTCATCTTTGCTCATCAGATTATGCTCTCCCTCGTCCACCTGCATGGTATATCCCAAGGCTCCTGAGGTACGTGGAATAATGGTAATCTTGGTAACCGGCGCAGAATGACTCTGCATAGCCGCCACCAGAGCGTGACCGGTCTCATGATAAGCCACAATGAGCTTCTCCTTGTCAGTCAGAATCTTATTCTTCTTCTGGTATCCTGCGATGACAACCTCTACGCTCTCCTCCAGATCGGCCTGGCAGACAAACTTTCTGCCGTCCCGCACAGCCCGCAGGGCTGCCTCATTGATCATATTGGCCAGCTCCGCTCCGCTGGCTCCGGAGGCTGCCCGGGCAATGGCATTGAAATCCACATTATCGCTGATACGAATCTGCTTGGCATGGAGCTTTAAGATTTCCTCCCTGCCCTTCAGATCCGGAAGCTCCACCGGAACTCTCCGGTCGAATCTTCCGGGACGCAGCAAAGCGGGATCCAGCGAATCCGGTCGATTGGTGGCTGCCAAAATAATGACACCCTTGCGGGCATCAAAGCCATCCATCTCCGCCAAAAGCTGGTTCAGGGTCTGTTCTCTCTCGTCATTGCCTGTGAAGCCGCCCCCGTCCCTCTTCTTGCCGATGGTGTCTATCTCGTCAATAAAGACGATACAAGGAGCCTTGTCATTGGCCTGCTTGAAGAGATCCCGAACCTTGGCTGCTCCCATACCCACGAACATCTCCACGAATTCTGAACCAGAGATGGAGAAAAAGGGTACATTGGCCTCTCCGGCCACTGCCTTGGCCAGCAGAGTTTTACCGGTTCCGGGAGGTCCTACCAAGAGGGCTCCCTTGGGCATCTTGGCGCCGATCTCTGTATATTTCTGGGGATTGTGAAGGAAATCCACGATTTCCTTCAGGATTTCCTTGGCCTCATCCTCTCCGGCCACGTCCTTAAACATAATTCCAGTCTCTGACTGAACATAGATCTTGGCATTGCTCTTACCGAAACTCATGGCATTGCCCATGCCGTCTCCCATCCGCTTGGTCACCGACCGCATCAGCAGCTGACCCACCGCGACCATGAGAATCAGGGGAATCACCCAGCTCAGCAGAGCGGACAGGAGGGGAGACATCTTGGTCAGAATGGGGGTCTGATATTCCGTGATTCCCGAATCGATCAGACGATCTACTAAGCGGTAATCCTCCATCCTTCCCGTCTTATAATACTTCTCCGGCGTTGACTTATCTCCAAAGGTAATTACATCATCGCTGTAATCCACCTCCACTTCCTTCACCTGGTCATCTTCCAGCATCTGAATGAAAGTGCCATAGCCTACTTCCTCCACCTTCACGCTGGTGAGACTTGGCACCAAAAACATATTCAGCAAGAGCAGTACCATAAGCGCAAGACCGTAATATAGCATAATCGGCCGCTTCGGTTTCTTCACTTCCCGCATCTTATCACGTCCCCTTTCTTCTCTGAAGGACTGCAGGAAGCATGCTGCTCTAGTCTACTACTCCTGCCAGTCAAATCTACCACATTGTCTCGCAAATATCCAAACCGGCTGTGCAGGATGCTTTCGCCTCAATGCATGCGAAAACAATGTGACAGATTCAGTATCACCCAAGAATTTCATGAAGTCAAGGAAATCTCCATTTCTTCACGGAATTTTTATTTTTACGAAGAAAGCCCCGACAAGCAGCCGGGCTGAGGGCAAGCTTGCTTGCGCCGAAGCACGGATATTTGTCGGGCAAGCCAGTATCAACCAGTAGCCCGATAGGGCGGATTGTTGATACTGGCGGCAGCTGCGAGAGCACGTCAGTGCGAAGCAGCTGGCTTTCATCCGTAGCGAGACGGAACCTTCCAGCCCCGGACGGCGGATGCACAGATGGGCAAGCTTGCGACGCGGAGCTAGTCCCGTGAGGGGCTTGCACAGCTGCGCAGACATCGGACGGGCAAGCCGGTATCGACAAGTAGCCCGATAGGGCGGATTGTTGATACCGGCGGCGACTGCGG
>CAVLCU010000186.1:0-2652 GCA_963661545.1 Lachnospiraceae bacterium
AATCTGATCCTGGGGAGTTCCTGTAACCACTCCCGCTGTCTTCCCCGCCAGCAGGTCAAGGACTTCCTCCCCGCCGGAATCTGTGGAAGAAAAGGCACTCTGGGCGCTTCCCACCAATAAGGCCAGGATCAAAGCCGCCCACAAAAGGCATCTCCTCCCCCAACTTCTTAAATTGCCAGCCATCTCACATCTTCTCCTTCCTGCATCATAAATTCTCCTGAGTCATTTTATCACCCTATCCCCCCGGGCGTCAAACCAACTTTTTTTCCAATATCTATTGACAAGCCTTTCCAGATGGCATACAATAAGAAAGCATGTTTCACGAGGGGTTTTCCGTGTCTGCCTCCGTGATCAGATACAGATGAATTTGATGGGAGGTGTACAGTTTGGCTAATATTAAATCCGCAAAGAAGAGAATCCTTGTAACTCAGACCAAGACTGAGAGAAATAAGTCTATCCGTTCTGCTGTTAAGACGGCGATGAAGAAGGTAGACGCAGCTGTTGCTGCTAAGGATAAGGAAGCTGCGAATGCCGCTCTTACCAAGGCGATTTCCGCCATTGATATGGCTGCAACCAAGGGTGTGTATCACAAGAACAACGCATCCAGAAAAGTTTCCCGCCTGAGCAAAGCTGTAAACTCTATCGCATAAAAACCAGCTTTTCGTATGAAGAACCCCCGGCTGTACCGTCATGCGGCCGGGGTTCTTTTTTTCACGGCTCCGGCAGACCTTCCCAAGCGACTGCCGGATTTTCTATGTGAGGGCTTCCCTTCTATCTGCTATATTTGATGATCATCAACTCCACGCTCAGCAGGTCGCCCAGACGGCCGGTTTTGACTCTTTCCTCCGCATCCGCAAAGTCCTCCACTGCCGCCTGCAGATATTCCGAGGAATACTTCCTGGCCAGAGGCAGGTAATTCTTCACGATAAAGGGAGCCAGACCCGTCCTCGAGGCTATGGTTTTCTGGTCGCAATGAAGATCCGCCAGCTCCTTGACCTGAAAGATCAGATTATATTCCCGGGCCAGCAGATAGAGGATCCGCATGGGGGGCTCCTTCAGAGCCAGCAGGTCATAATAATCCTCCAGAGCCTTCTTCTGATTCTTCTCGGATACAGCCCGGATCATCTCGAAGATGCGGTTGCTGATCTGGGGCACACAGACAGCCTGAATATCGGCTGCCGTGATCATCTCCCGCCCCATCGTATAGGACAGGAGCTTCTCCACCTCCCGGTCAATCCTCCCCATATCTGTCCCTGTCATGGACAGGAGCAATTCCATGTCCTTTCGGGAAATCTTCCTCCCCTCCCCCTGCAGCCGGCCAAGAATCCATTTCATCAGAGTCTCCTCCTTCTGGGAAGGGAATTCCACCGCCCGACCCTGCTTCTGGACGCTCTTGTACATGCGGCCCCGCTTGTCTACCTCGTTCTCAACAAAGATCAAGACCAGATAATCCGGCAGTTTCGAGATATAATCCGGCAAAACCTCTGCCTTTGCCTTGAAAAAGCCTGAATTCTCCAGGAGAATCACCCGCCTCTCGGCAAAAAAAGGCAGTGTTTCCGCCAGTTCCAGGATCTCCTCCTCCTTCTGTCCCTTGCCCTCAAAACGGGCAAAGTTCATACTATCCTCCTCCGGCATCAGGGCTTGCAGCAGCTTTTTCTTGTATTGGTCTCTCAGGTAGGTCTCGGAACCGTAGAGGAGGTAAACTCTCTTATATTGTCCCGTCTTGATATCCTCTGCCAGATTCTTCATGCCTGCCTCTTTTCTGATGCATCTGCCCTGGCATCCCGGGAAATGGGAAAGCCCTGTCCTCCCACCTGAGCTCTTTTTCCCCTCGAAGCCTCGGCAGCTGCCAGCTGTCGGTTAATGGTCTTGAAATCTCTCACCGCCTGTCGTCCTATTTTACAGATTTTAGGAAGATTGATAGAATTCACTCCCCCCTGCCTGGGGCGAAAGGTGATCGGCCGGAAGAGGGTGGGACGGTTTTCCCGGGCATAGATGACGGAAATCAGGACATTGGACAGATTAAAATTCTCCGGAATCAGACCCAGATATTGCTGCAAAACCTCTGCCTTCATCAGCCGATAGGGGGTATTGGCATCCCTCACCCAGACTCCCAGGCAAAGGCGGATCACCAAACGCAGGGTTTTGGTGACCAGAATGCGGGACCAGCCATCCTTCCGGCCCTTTCTGTGACCAATCACCATATCATACTCCTGCCTGTCCTCCCAGAAAGGGGGGAATTCCTCCGGCAGGGTCTGCCCGTCACTGTCCGTTTGGAAAATATAATCCGCCCCCTGGTCTATCGCATAGCGGTAACCATATAGGACTGCGGCACCGTGACCCCCATTTTCCTTGGAAAGGGGTTTCAGCAGGGGCATCCTACGGGCACATTCCTCCAATATTTCCCCGGTAGCATCCTTGCTCCCGTCATTCACCACCACCAAACGAGACCGGCCGCCGCCGTCATGAGCCTCCACTACCGGATACCAATCCTCCAACACCCGGCGGATATTAGCCTCTTCGTTATAGGCAGGAATCACTATATATAAAATGTCCATGCGCGATCTCCTCTGATTCAGAAGCTCTTGTTCTGAACTTTGACACTCCCCATGCCTAAAGGCAGGGGATTCTTGCTACCTGCCACTACATAAT
>CAVLCU010000187.1:0-2619 GCA_963661545.1 Lachnospiraceae bacterium
CCCCGTCTGTCTCCGACACGGGAGTGGTATTCTTCAGCTTTTTCAGATTCTGCTCCGCCACCTGAATCTTCAGGTCAATCTGATCCCTGCTAAGCTTCTCCTTTTCCAGGCTCAGGTTGGTCTGGGCCATGTCATAGGACAGGAGCAGGTCCCCCTTCTTGACCTGGTCCCCTTCCTTGACCATGACCTGGGACACGGTCTGGGTATCCGTCACGTATACCGTCTGGGAGGCATCGGAGGAAATGATCCCATCCATCTGGGTATCCGATCCCCAATAGCCCCCATAATTCAGCTCATTGGCAGAAATGACCATCACAGGGGACCGGCTGGAGGCCTTGACTCCCATGCCAATCCCTGCCCCGGCTCCCACCACGATGACAGGGATCAGGATCCCTGCCAGAATCTTTTTCTTCTTCATAGATCCGCCTCCTTGTCATCTCTTAGCATGCCATCCCAGATCTCCACCTTCCGGGAGGCCCAGGAGGCAATATGGGCATCATGGGTAATCATCAAAATGCTGACCCCCTCCTGATTCAGTTCCTGGAAGAGTTCCATGACCTGGTGGCCGGATCGGGAATCCAGGGCTCCTGTGGGTTCATCCGCCAGGAGAATCTTGGGATGATTGACCAAAGCCCTGGCTATGGCTACCCGCTGCTTCTGGCCTCCGGACAGCTGGGTGGGCTTAAAGTCCACCCGGTCTGCCAGACCCACCCGCTCCAGGGCTTGTCTGGCCCGGTCTGCCCGTTCCCTGCGGGGAACGCCGGCATAAGACAGGGGAAGGGATACATTTTCCAGGGCGGACTGGCGGGGCAGCAGCTGAAAATTCTGGAAGACAAAGCCGATCTTTCCCAGGCGGATATCCGACATCTGATTATCGGTACACTGGCTGATATCCTCCCCGTCCAGCAGATAGAGGCCGCTGGTGGCCTGATCCAGACAGCCAACGATATTCATCAGGGTAGTTTTGCCGGAACCGGAGGGTCCCATGATAGCCACATACTCCCCTTCCTCCATCTGAAAACAAATATTCTTCAAAACAGGAAGGCTCATCTTGCCCTGGAGATACTCCTTGCAAATATCCTTCATCTCTATGATCACTGAGCATCCCCCCCACTCTCTATGCCATCCAAACTCTGGGTCTCTTCCTGAATCCCACTCTCTGCGCCGTCCAAACTCTGGGTCTCTTCCTGAATCCCACTCTGCGCGCCGTCCAAACTCTGACTTTCTTCCGACCCTCCCAGAATCTCAGGGGATTCCTGGTCTGCCGGATTGGTCTGCCCCAGCATTCCCTCCTGGGAAATGGCAGTCTCCATGCCTTCCTTCAGGCCCTCCTCCGGGAAGGTAATGGCATCATCCTTGGTCAGGCCAGAGCTAATCTGATATTGATCCAGATCCTCATCATATTCCCCCAGGGTGACCGCCCGTTTCTCCAGTCTTCCCTTCCCATTATCCGCCCAGACAAAGGGATCCTCCCCGGTCTGGTCAATCATATAGGAATCCAGCCAGATTCCCTCTCTGTCCTTGGACTCCGACTGGCCGTAGTCCGGTTCAATGTAGACATGCTGGCCCAGCATCAATCCCTGGCTGGACTCCAGCTCCACATAGAAAGGATAGGAACTGGAGGAATTGGAGGAATCGCCGGAATAATAATAATTGCTGCTTTGACTGGTGGCATTTTCCCGGTCTATCTTGCTTACCTTGCCCTTCCAGGTCTGGGAAGCATCCACCCGGGAATGGACCAGTACCGCCTGTTCTTCCACCAGAGAGCCGATATTCTGCTCATTGATAGAGCCCTTGATCTTCAAATCCCCGGTTTTCATAATGGTAAGGAAGGAAGAATCTGAGGAAGTACTCATACTGGTGTCTGTCCCCGTGTTGATGGACTTGACCACACCGTCAATCTCACTGCTTACCGTCGCATTGTTGATATTATCCTTCAGCTTATCAATCTCCAGTTGCTTACTCTGGACCTCAAATTCCTTCTGCTTCACCTGCAGCTGCTGATCCTGGATCTGCAGGGTATAGGTGGCCTGGCTGTTGGAATCCGCCTTTTTCTTCTCCTTCTCCAGCTCCTGGATAGCGGTCTGCATACTGCTGATCTCATTTTGCATCCGCTCCAGATCCAGCTGAGCCTGGTCCAGATCCGACTGGAATTTCTCCGTATCATAGGAAAAGAGAGGGGTTCCCTTGGTCACCTCCTGTCCCACCTGGACGAAGACCTCCTTTACCGTCTTTTCCTGATTCTGGGCCACAGACCAGGTCTCCTGGGATTCCACCAGGCCGGAGAAGCGATTGACCGTTCCGTTACCGCCTCCCAGATTCATCAGCTTCTCCACCGTATTCACATAAACCACGTTATCGCTCTGCTTACCATTCTTTCCGGTCAAAACCTTCCAACCCACCAGGCCGCCAACGACCAAGGCCGCCGCCAGACCCAGAAACACGATCCTTTTTTTCTTCATAGACAAAGTCCTTCCTTATGGTTATTTATAACTTACATTCGAGTTCTCGCGGGGCTTTCGCCCCACCTGCCCCTCATAGAGGGGCGTGTCCTAAAGCCCTTCACCCACCGACATGCCCCTAAAGGGACTAGCTTCGCGTCGCGAGCATGTCGTGGGC
>CAVLCU010000188.1:0-2478 GCA_963661545.1 Lachnospiraceae bacterium
GACAAGGGCTCCGTCATTGATCCGGAAGCGGTGACGGACAATATTCAGCTGCTGACCTCCAGTAAGCTGGGCATCGACGGCGGCAAGAACGGATATAAGATTCAATATTCCATCCTGGAAGAAGACCAGACTGCGGTATCCATCAACGGCTATCGCGCCAATGTGGTTCGTCCCCTTGCAGAGACGGGCACCCAGGTAACCCTGCGGCTGACCCTGACCAAGCAAAAGGAAGGAGTTCTCAATACGGATTATTCCGCCTACAAGGATCTTACCCTTCAGATTGCTCCCCTGAAGCCCTCTGAGATTCAGGCAGAGCTGGCTATGCTGGAAAAGGTCAAAGCAAGCTTCTTCGAGGGAATCAACGATGGCAGGAATGCGTCGAAGAATGCCGTCACGAAAGATCTTCATGCCTTCCGTGAGGCATATCTGAACGACAAGGGAGAAGTGGTATGGGTCTATAACTCTGCTGATATGACGGATGCGGGTATTGTGCCTGCAGACCTGGAGGGATATGATTCCATGAGCAGCGCAGGCTGGCGCGTCTTCCGTTCCAGCAATACAGCCGTCATCAGCCATGAGAACATGCTGGTAACCTGTCCCCAGACCGAGGACGCGGAGGTGACCATAGAGGCTAACCTCAAGAGCACCCGTTTCGGTGATTTCTATACGGTTTATGCAGAGGATGAGACCTACGGACCCATCTTCAGGCGCCTGGCCGGCGAGCCGGTCTCGGTAACCGTGAAGGTCATCAGCCTGGACAACCAGGCCAAGGCCGAGGAGACGCGCTACAGCGCCACGATTGCTCAGGGAAGCAGCCTTGCCCTGGGAGAGGAAGCAAGCCTGGCCATCAGCATCAGCAATAAGGTGGAGACCACCTATAATGCCTACAACCTGGTGGTGCACTACGATGCGGACAAGCTGACCTACAAGGGCATCAATACAGACGCCTTTGTAAGGGATCAGGATGGGGTTCTTACCATCTTAGGCTACGGAGATGAGAAGTCCTGCGAATCCGACCAGATTCTTCTCACCTTCACCGGAAAGGCAGTGGGACAGGCGGAGGTAAGCCTGGTTTCTGCCAATATTGATAAGTCCGACAACGTGGGAGATCAGGATACTCCCTCTGCCAACATTGTGACACCGGCTACTGCCACCATGACCGTAACCGGTTACCGGGTAGACCTAAGCGACGATTTCACCGGAGCTGCCACGGCAGAACCAGGGGAGGATTATAACTTTACTGCCAAGGATACCCATTATGACTATGAGATTACGGCCACCATGGGCGGGGATCCGGCGGAAGTTGTGGACAATGGAGACGGAAGCTTTACCATCAAAAATGTGACCGGCAGCCTGGTGATCACCGACACCAAGACAGCCAAACAGTATGCTGTGACGGTAACAGGAACTGGTGCAGAGGATGTGACTGCAGCAAGCCTTGCCACTTATCTGACAGACTACAGCTTCCTCTTGAACAGGAATGACAGCTACAACTATGAGATGACAGTGACCCTGGGCGGTCAGGAATATGCCCCCATTTTGGCAGAGGACGGGAAGACCTATACCATCCCCGGCGCCAGCGTAACGAGTCCCATCTCTATTCAGGTGACCAAGGAGGCAAAACCCGTGCTTACAACCCAGATTACCTTTACCGGAACCGGATCCGGTGATGTGGTGGGTGGAAGCATGCAAACTGCCACCAACGGCAATGATTTCACCTTCGCGCTTCAAATGGCTGAAGGCTACACCTATCAGGTGAGCCTGGAAGAGGAAGTCCTGCAAGCCGGAGAGGATGGCACCTATACTATCCCGGGCAGCAAGATCCAGGGTCAGGCAATTACGGTTACGGTAGACAAGACCGCCGAGAGTGACCTGGAGGTGGAGGCTTCCCAGTACATCAAGCTGAATGGCACCAGTATTTGGCTGATTACAGCCAAAGCCACTGTCAGCCAGGGCAAGATTCTGGGCTATGAGGGCAGCGCCATGTTCTGGTCCGAGAAATACCAGGCCTACAGCTATCTGATCCTTTCCGACCAAAGCCAGGATGCGATCCAGGCCACGGCCAGGGAAAAGATCGCAGAGGTAGCCGCAGAAAAGGTGTCTGTAGCCTACGACTGTGATGTCAATCAAACCGGCAAGGTAGACATCAACGACGCGCAGCTTACTTATAATATGTACAATGCCCGGTATGACAGCTTTGAGAAGACTTCCATAGCCAAGTTCCTGGAGGCCGATGTCAACGGGGATAAGCAGGTAAACGTGGCAGATGCAGCGGCTATCGTCAACCATATCATGGAAGCATAGCCAACCGGCGCCAGCTTTGTGAGAACTGGAACAAATGAAGAAGAGCCCGACACGAAGTCGGGCTCTTCAGACTGTAGACAAAGAACCAAGATTTTGATTATCGGTTCTTTGCTCTTATATTATCATTTTTCGAAATCATCATAATCACGATAATGTGATTTTTTAGGATTGCTC
>CAVLCU010000189.1:0-2476 GCA_963661545.1 Lachnospiraceae bacterium
GCCCTATAAGAGCTTCCAAAGTCTTGGCACAGGAAGGCTTCGAAAAACCATCACAGAATCAGCGGAAACCATTGAGCGTTATGTGGCTTATCAATTTCCAGAGCAGATATGCACCCTTGTAATGCCGGTGGGGGTCTTAGCTATGATTTTTGCTTTCGACTTAAAGCTGGGACTCTTAAGTATCATTTCCCTGATTTTAGGCATTATCCTCCTGGTTTGTTTTATGGGAAAAGGCCTGGTGAAGGTCATGAAGGACTACCAGGATGCTTTGGAGCAGATGTCCGCCGATGTGGGGGAGTATGTAAGAGATATTCCTGTGGTTAAGATGTTCGGCCAAAGTATCTTGTCCTTTCGCAAGCTGAAAGGATCCATAGACCATTATGAAGCCATGGTTACGGCCTATATCAAGCGCATGGAATTGCCCATGGTGGCCTACAGTGTAGCCATCTACAGTACCTTTGTCTTCCTGACCATCGGAGGTATCCTGATTTCTGACGGGGGTGTGAATGCCTCGAATTTGAGCAATTATATCTTCTATGTCGTCTTTACTCCTGCCATCGTTCTCATGATGAATCGTTTTATGTATCAAAGCAAGTCGGGGATCTACGTCAAGGATGCCTTTGCCCGGATCGATTCTCTTCTGCAGATGGAAGCGGAAGCAGAGAGCCTTCCTTCCCAGGCAGCTGGCTCCCATACCGCCCCTTGCCCCAGGACCTACGATATTTCCCTGGAAGATGTTAGCTTTTGCTATGAGAAGTCCCAACATAAGGCAGTAGATCATATTTCTCTTCAGGTCAGGGAGGGAGGCTGCGCTGTATTTGTAGGAAGTTCGGGCAGCGGAAAGACCACCCTGGCCAATCTGATTGGGGGACTCTATTCCCCGCAAGAGGGAAGCATCCGGATCGGGGGTATTCCTGTAAATGACATCAGCAGGGAAAAATTGACTGACCTGGTGGCCTGTGTCTATCAGGACAGTCACCTGATCAAGGGAACTATCCTGGATAATATCCGCCTGTCTCGTCCTGAGGCTTCCCAGGAGGAGGTTCTGGAAGCCCTGGAGCATGCGCAATGTATGGACATTCTTGAGAAGCTCCCGGAGGGAATCCATACGAGAATCGGGACCAAGGGGGTTCATCTGTCCGGCGGAGAGCTCCAGCGTCTGGCCATTGCCAGAGCCCTGCTCAAGAAGGCTCCCATCGTGATTCTGGATGAGGCCACAGCATATGCGGATCCGGACAATGAGCAGAAGATCCGTGAGGCCCTGGATACCCTTACCGAGGGAAAGACCGTCATCATGATCGCCCATCGACTTTCTTCCCTGGGAAAGGGGGAGGAGATCTACGTCTTTTCGGAGGGTAAGATCCTGGAGCATGGGACAGGAGAGACCCTGATGGAACAAAAGGGTCTCTATTATGAGATGTGGCACCAATATCAGCAGTCCTCTGCCTGGCATATCAAAGGTTCCGGCCAGAAAGAGACAGCCTGCCAACAGGGAGCACATCCGGAAGGAGCTGTATCATGAAGAAATATCTGATGAAAAAATATGCCCTCTCCCCACAGGGCAGTAAAGATTTTATCAAGGGCTGTATGGCTACGGCGGCCCAGAACCTGGTCTGTATGCTGCCGGTAGGTCTCTTATATCTGGTGATTGCAGATATGATGCAGGGAAAAGCAGTGCGGGAGGATCTGCCCCTTTTGGCCGGAGGCTGTCTTTTGTCCCTGCTTATGCTCCTGGTAGTGGGCTGGTTCCAGTATGAAACCACCTATATGGCAACCTACAAGGAAAGCGGGGTCCGGAGGATATCCATAGCAGAGAAGCTAAGGAAGGTTCCCCTGTCCTATTTTGGAAACCGAGATCTGGCGGATCTGTCTGAGACCATGATGGCAGACTGTCAGGCTTTGGAGGTGGGCTTCTCCCATAATATGCCTACGCTTGTGGGCTCTGCCCTATCCACCCTTCTCATGGGTCTGGGACTCTTTGCCCTGGACTGGCGGATGGGACTGGCAGCCTTCTGGGTGATCCCTGTCTCCCTCCTTATGATCCTTCTGGCCCAAAAGGTGCAATATCGTCTGAACCGGAAGGCCATGGATGCAAAACTGGCTTATACGGATGGCTTGCAGGAATATCTGGAAAGTCTGCGGGATCTGAAGGAATGCGGTGCCCAGGGAAGATATCAGGAGGGCTTGCAGCAAAAGATCGATGCTGCAGGAAGGGCAGCCTTTCGCAGCCAATATGGGATGACGGCTTATTCCATGCTGGCGGGAATTGTTCTGAAATTCGGACTTGTGTCCGTGGCCATTACCGGGGTCAGCCTGTGGGGCAAGGGTCAGCTCAATCCCCTCCTCCTGATCCTCTACCTGATTCTGGCGGCAAGATTCTATGATCCCCTGCAGGGAGTCCTGCAGAATATCGTAGCGATCCAAGCCCTGCAGGTCAACATAGACCGTATGAATGAGATCCTGACCTACCCGGTAC
>CAVLCU010000190.1:0-2465 GCA_963661545.1 Lachnospiraceae bacterium
TAAAATAAAAATACATAAATATATATACAATAGAAAATATTCTGAAAATTAAGGAAGGCAAGAAGGTGCGTTTCTGCTTGCAAAAGGGATATTGCTGTACTATACTGAGGCAGAACGGAAGACGGATCCTTATCGCACCGGGGGAAGGACGGCAGCCCTCCGATGTTTGAATGAAAGGGATAGAGATGCAGGGAAGAGGAAGAAGAAGACTAGGGGCCCTCGTGCCCCTGTGTCTGGCAACGTCGGTTTGCGCAGCTTGCGGCGGGCATGCGACAAAATCAGAGTCAGGAAGCGTATCCAGCATATCAAGTGCATCAAGTGCATCCAGTGGATCCAGCGTATCCAGTGGATCGGAAGCAGGGTCTTCGACGGAGGAGAAAGGGATCACTCTGCCGGAGGACCAGGAGCTGACGATCGATTATATCGATGTCACCGGCATCGAGGTGGAGCCGGGTGCCAGCCTGGCAGTTGTGGTAAAGGGGCTGGATAGTGCCTACTGGAAGGCCGTGAAGGAGGGAGCTTCTGCAGCTGTAGATGCCATCAATACCTATCTGGGTTATACGGGATCGGATAAGGTGCAGATGACCTTTGAAGGAACGGCGGATGATCAGGATGTGGATACGCAGATTAATACCATTGATGCTGTATTGGCAGAGAATCCCACAGCCCTCTGCCTGGCGGCCATTGACAGGAACTCCTGTCAGGCTCAGCTGGAAAGCGCCCGGGAAAGCGAGATACCGGTGGTTATGCTGGATTCCGGTGTAGAGAGTGACCTGGCGGTTTGCTCCTGCCTGACGGACAATACAGCTGCAGGTGGCCTGGCGGCGCAGAAGCTTTGTCAGGCCATTGGGGATACCGGAGAGATTGCCCTTGTGGCACATATGAAGAACTCCCAGACCAGTGTGGATCGGCTGACGGGCTTTCGCCAGGAGCTGGAAGAGAACCATTCTCAGGTCTCTGTGGCAGAGGTCATCTATGAAAATGAGGATGAGACCCTGGCCCAGGCCTTGTCTTATCTGCTGGAGGCCTATCCTGACCTGGATGGAATCTTCTGCACCAATGAAACCATGGCAGAAGAGACCCTGGATGTCCTTGCGGAACTGAAAAGAGAGGATATCCGGCTGGTGGGCTTTGATGCGGGCAAGAAACAGATCAAGGCTATCCGGGAAGGCAGAGAATATGGAACGGTCTGTCAGAATCCCTACGGGATGGGATATGCCTCCGTCACGGCTGCCTTTCGGGCGGCCGCCGGGCAGGCGGTGGATTCCTATATTGACTCCGGCTACCAATGGATCGATCAGACCAATATGGATCTGGAGGAAAATCAGAAGTATCTGTACCAATAAGAGGCCGATCCGCCGGCCTGGGAGGGGGGCAGGGTAATCCGGATGCCAGGAGCAAAGGGGGTCAGTCCCGGGAGGACTGGTTTTCCTGATAGATGGCAGACACCTCCTGGGACAGGTGGGCGCGGATATCCGCCAGATCAGGCAGCCCAGACTGCGCTTCGGGCCGATCCGTCTGCGCCTGGGGCTGGTCCGCCTGCGCCTGGGGCAGATCCGCCTGCGCTTCGGGCCAATCCGACTGCCTGCCAATCCGATTCGCCTGGGGATCGGGAGAGGCGGATGAGGATCCGGCGGAATCTGCAGGGGAGGGAGAGGCAGCGGGGGAGATGGAGGATGCCCTTGGGCGGGAGGAGCCGTCCGAGGCTTGTGTACGATTGCCTTTGCAGGCAGCCTGACGCTTGTCTTTGTGCTCCTTGCTGGCTTTTCTGCGGCGTTTGCTTTGCCGTTTGCTTTGCCTTTTCTCTCTTTTTCTTGCTCTTCGCTGAGCGATTCTTTTCTCTTTTCTTCTTTTTTTTCTTTGATATTCTCTTTCCTTTTCCTCCTCCTCTTTGAAATCCCATTTGTCACGATCCCGCCAGGGCTTGAATTGTACCAGGAGTCCCAGACCGGCCAGCAGGATGGTAATGAGAATCAGGATGAGGGGATGGGTGAGGCCCCAAAGCTGGCAGAAGAACCAGGCAGAAGCCCAGGCTCCGCCCAGGGAAGTGGCCAGGGATACGGTAAAGCGCTCCTTGAACAGGGCAAATATGCCGATGCAGCAGCCTGCCAGAATGCAGAAGGCCAGGGTGGTCTTGTTGTGGGTGGGGATCAGCTTCCACAGGAAGAAGCCGGTAAGGCCTCCGCATAGGAAGAAAAGCCCCAGTCGGTAGAGGAGAAAGGCCAAAAGGGCGAGAAAGAAGCCCAGTCCCAGGGCCAGGCAGATGGCCAGCTTATTACTATATTGCTGATGAGATGCCAGGGCCAATCCACCCCCGACTCCCAGGAAAAAGCCGAAGAAAACGCCCCACAGCTTTCGCAGGCGGTAGCCGAAGAAACAGTTTAGAAGAGCCAGCACCAGTCCTCCCAGCCACAGGTAGCGCTGCAGCCCCTTCAGAAGATTCCCCATCTCGTACAGGACAGAAA
>CAVLCU010000191.1:0-2446 GCA_963661545.1 Lachnospiraceae bacterium
AAAGGATGTCATCATGATGGCTGTGCTGGGAGTGGTTTTTGCCGCTGTATACATGGCTGTATTTCATCTGGGAACCCTCCTGTCAACGGGACTGGCTGCCTTCGGACTGTCAAACTTTGCCTTTGAGATGGTATATGGGGTCTGGTTCATGGCCGGGACCCTGGCCGCCTATATCATCCGCAAGCCGGGGGCCGGTCTGGTGGCAGAGCTTCTGGCCGCTACCATTGAGCTGCTTATGGGGAATTCCGGAGGCCTTACGGTAGTTCTCACCGGTTTCATCCAGGGCGTGGGAATCGAGCTGGGCTTTGCCCTCTTCCGCTACCGGAAATGGAAGCTGTCCTCCATGACCCTGGGGGCTATATTTGCCGCTTTCTTTATCTTCTGCTATGAGCTTTATTATCTCAACTATGCGACCCTGGCCCCTCAGCTTATCGCGGCCCAGCTTTGTGTCCGCTTTCTCAGCGCCTTTGTATTTTCCGGCCTGATCTGTAAGCTGGCAGGAGACGGGCTGGCCAGGACGGGGGTCGTAAGAAATTATGCCATAGGCAAAGAATTAGGCACCAGCCGGGTCTATGACGAGGATTAATCCTGCGATGGGGATATTTCAAAAGAAGAACAAGGGCTGAGGGCCCAAAAATAAGGAGGATACGAAAAATGGAACAATTAAAGATCGTACTGGATTGGTTTCCCAACACCAATCATACAGGCATGCTGCTGGCACAGAAAAGGGGCTGGTTTGCCCAGGAGGGGATCGAGCTGGAAATCTTCGGGGAGGTGCATGGAGCTATGGGGCTGCACGGGGCTGACTTCGTATGTGGCCCCGAAATCTCCATGCTGGACCTGATGGAAAGGGGAATAGGGATCACGGCAATAGCAAGTCTTACACAGAAATGCGATTCCGGCATCGTATCCCTAAAGGAGGCAGGAATCACCCGGCCCCGGGACCTGGAAGGCAAACGTCTGTCCCATTGGTCACCGGCCTGGTACCATGCTGCCATCGGCAGACTTGTCCGGGAAGACGGCGGAGACTATGACAAGGTCATCAAGGTACAGATGGATGTGGGCGATATCGTGGGAACCCTGGGAAAAGAGGTGGATGCCACCTGGGTCTATGAAAATTGGGAGAATTATGAGCTGCTGGCGGCAGGCAAGGAGATCAACTATTTCAACCTGGGGGATTGCAATCCGATTTTTGACTTCTGCGCACCTGCCATGGCAGCGACCCATGAGGTTCTCCGGAAACGACCTCAGGCAGTGAAGGCTATGCTGCGCGCCATGGACAGGGGATACCGGGCAGCAGCTGCCAATCCCGCCGAGACCGTGCTGGAAGTAAAGGATCTTCTGCCTGCAGGAGCCGGGGAAGAAATGCTGGTGGCAAGCCAGAAGCACCTGGCGCCCATTTTCCTGGATGAGAAAGGCCGATGGGGAAGAATCCGGGCGGAGAGATGGGACAGAATGGCTGACTTCGTCATGGAAAGCGGCGTAATCTCAAAACGTCGGGAAAATGAGTGGACCAATGCATTCTTTGAAGATTGAGGAACTGGAGTTTACCTATTTTGAGAAAAGCCGTCCTGTGACGGACAGGCTCTCCCTTACCCTGCACCGGTCAGAGGTAACCATCCTGACCGGTTCCTCCGGCTGTGGCAAATCCACCCTGCTTTATCTGATCGCAGGGATCTATCCACAGGAGGCGGGCTTTCTGCTGGGAGGCCAGGTAAGCATGGACGGGGAGGATCTGGCCGCCCTCCCTCCCCAGCTTAGGTGCCGCAGAACCGCCATGATGTTTCAGAATCCGGATCTTCAATTCTGCATGGATACCGTATGCAATGAATTGATCTTTTGCATGGAAAATATGGGGATCCCTGCAGAAGACATGGATGACAGGATGGATCAGGCTCTGGATTTCTGCGAAATAGGTCCATTAAAAAACCGCCGGCTGCATAGTCTTTCCGGGGGGCAGAAGCAGAAAGTGATGCTGGCATGCATGCTTGTTCTGGAGCCATCCTGGATGCTGCTGGATGAACCCTTTGCAAACATTGATGAGGATTCTGCCAGTCATATTGCCCAAAAGCTGGCTCAAGTGCATCGGGAACGGGGGACCGGGGTTCTGGCCGTGGACCATCGGCTGGATCACTGGATAGGCATAGCCAATCGCCTGCTTGTGATGAAGGACGGAGGAATTGCCCGAGACATCACAGTGGAAAATGGCAGGATCCATCCGGCTGATCAGGCTTTTCTGATAGAATCCGGCATCTCCCTTCCGGCCCAGCCCTACCTGCCATCCCTGCCCCACCGGGAAGCAGGAGAGGTTGCCATAAGCCTGCGCAATTTTTCGGTGTCTCTCGGCGGGGAGGACATCCTCCGGGGGATCAATGCGGACTTTCGCAAGGGAGCCAGTTATGCCATTCTAGGAGAAAGCGGGTGTGGAAAAAGCACCCTGTTCGGA
>CAVLCU010000192.1:0-2382 GCA_963661545.1 Lachnospiraceae bacterium
GCCTTTTTCTATAAGACAAGAGCCAGCACAGTTACCACAAGCCCGATTACGGCCAGCAGGGGCATCAGGCAGCAGCCACACCCACCTCTGGGCGGCGGCGGCGGTCCCCAAGGGCCTCTGGGGCCTCTGGGGCCGTGGGGTCTGTGGCCCCCCATGCCGGGGCCCCCCATTCCAGGTCCCCTCATCCCGGGACCTCCCATGCCAGGTCCTCCCATTCCGGGTCCACGTCCGGGTCCATGCATTCTATCCACCTCCTCAAACAAAAAAGGATTACCATGACTTTCTATTGCCATGTTCCAGAAAGCTCTATACTCCTTTATTATACACCATCTTTGGGAGGGATGGAATGATTACTTCACGAAAGCAGCCCTGCTTTGGGGGCTTTTTCTGGGGGTTTCTGCTTAAATGCGTTGCCTACTGGAAAAAATGATGTTATACTTTACCTTATGACGTCAAAAAAGGAGACTGCCCCATGAAAAAACTGGAAGAGTACGTGCGGAGCATTCCGGATTTTCCGGAACCGGGAATTATATTTCGAGATGTAACCAGCATCCTGCAGGATGCGGATGGCCTGAAGCTGGCCATTGATTCCCTGCAGGATCTGCTGGAGGGAGTGGATTTTGATGTGGTTGTAGGAACCGAGTCCAGAGGCTTTATCTTTGGGGTTCCGGTAGCCTATAATCTGCACAAGTCCTTTGTGCCGGTCCGCAAGAAGGGCAAGCTGCCCTGCGAGACCATTGAGACCACCTATGATCTGGAATATGGCACGGCTACCGTAGAGATGCACAAGGATGCCATTAAACCTGGGGACAAGGTAGTGCTGGTGGATGACCTGATCGCGACCGGCGGAACCATCGAAGCCTGTGCCAAGATGGTAGAGCAGCTGGGGGGCCAGGTGGTGAAGATCCTGTTTGTCATGGAATTGAAGGGCTTAAAGGGCAGAGAGCGGCTGAAGAAGTATGAGGTGGCTTCTGTTATTTCCTACGAGGGTAAGTAATGGAGCTGCATCAGGCCGGGGTTTATGCACCGGTGAAGAAGAGGTTAGGAAAAGCGGAGTAAAGCGGATAAAGGTCGGGACTGAGGCGTATGATGGAAACGGGCGCGAAGGACGCTACGAAGAGAGAAGAAGAATTGAAGAAAGAGATTGCAGCGGTGGATGCCAATGTCAAGTCTATGGATGATTTCACCAGTCCGGAGCAGCTGTATGCGGAATTGATTGCCAGTGTAAGAAAGTATCATCCATCGGCAGATATTTCCCTGATTGAAAAGGCCTATCATGTAGCCTATGAGGCCCATAAGGGGCAGAATCGAAAGTCCGGGGAGCCCTATATCATCCATCCCCTGTGTGTGGCCATCATCCTGGCCGATCTGGAGCTGGACAAGGAGAGTATTGTGGCAGGCATTCTCCATGATGTGGTGGAGGATACCATCATGACCAAGGAGGAGCTGGCCCGGGAATTCGGTCAGGAGGTGGCTCTCCTGGTGGATGGAGTCACCAAGCTGGGACAGCTGGATTATTCGGTAGATAAGATCGAGAAGCAGGCGGAGAACCTGCGGAAGATGTTCCTGGCCATGGCCAAGGATATTCGGGTCATCATGGTCAAGCTGGCAGACCGCCTCCATAACATGCGAACCCTGCAATACATGTCTCCGGATAAGCAGAAGGAGAAGGCCCGGGAGACCATGGACATCTATGCCCCCATTGCCCAGAGACTGGGTATTTCCAAGGTCAAGGTGGAGCTGGATGATCTGTCCTTGAAGTATCTGCAGCCGGAGGCCTACTATGATCTGGTACACCAGATCAACCAGAAGCGGGAGGAGAGACAGAGATTTGTCAATGGCATTGTAGAGGAAGTGAAGAAGCACATTGACCAGGCGGGCATTGAAGCCCAGGTCAATGGCAGGATCAAGCATTTCTTCAGCATCTACAAGAAGATGGTAAACCAGGATAAGACCCTGGATCAGATCTACGACCTCTTTGCCGTAAGAATTATCGTGGAGACCGTGAAGGACTGCTATGCGGCTCTGGGGGTCATTCATGAGATGTATACCCCTATTCCGGGTCGTTTCAAGGACTATATTGCCATGCCCAAGCCCAATATGTACCAGTCCCTCCATACCACCCTCATAGGACCCAAGGGTCAGCCCTTTGAGATACAGATCCGTACCTTTGAGATGCACCGGACAGCAGAATATGGTATTGCTGCCCATTGGAAATACAAGGAGGCCTCGGACGGGAAGAAATCGGGACCGGAGCAGGAGGAGGAGAAGCTGAACTGGCTGCGCCAGATCCTGGAATGGCAGCAGGATATGTCAGACAACCGGGAGTTTATGAGTCTGTTGAAGAGTGATCTGGATCTCTTTACGGACAATGTCTACTGC
>CAVLCU010000193.1:0-2373 GCA_963661545.1 Lachnospiraceae bacterium
CATGACCATCAAGGATATGGTGAACTTTCAGGGCAACAACGAGAGCGCCCTGGTAGCCCTGTGCGCCGCCTTGGTAGCTATTGTGGTCTGGGCTGTCGCCGCCTGGTATTTTGGCATCCCCACCAGCGAAAGCCACGCCCTCATCGCCGGGCTGTCCGGAGCAGCCATCGCCCTGCAGAATAGCATCCGAGGTATCAACGGCAGTGAATGGATTAAGGTAATCTACGGCCTGGTTCTGTCAGCTGCCCTGGGCTTTGCCCTGGGTTTTATCGTCTGCCGCACCATCACCTTCCTCTGTCGGAACCTGAACCGCCGAAGGACCGATGGATTCTTCAAATACGCCCAGATCGTGGGCGCCTCCATGACTGCCTTCATGCATGGGGCCCAGGATGGGCAAAAGTTCATGGGAGTACTTCTTCTGGGGGTTTTTCTGATGAACGGTCAAGATACCACCGCCGGTGTGATTCTCCCCGTATGGATGATGATCCTGTGCTCCGTGGTCATGGGTCTGGGAACCAGCGTGGGGGGCAAGAAAATCATCAAATCCGTGGGTATGGACATGGTAAAGCTGGAGAAATATCAGGGCTTTTCAGCGGATATTGCAGCTTCCCTCTGCCTTCTCCTGTCCTCCCTCTTCGGCATTCCCGTCAGCACTACCCATACCAAGACAACGGCTATTATGGGAGTCGGAGCCGTGAAGAGGCTGTCTGCCATCAATCTGCGGGTGGTCAAGGAGATGGTGCTCACCTGGATCCTGACCTTCCCCGGCTGCGGTGCCATCGGCTTCCTGATGGCCAAGCTTTTCATGGCCATATTCTGATTCTCATCCCAAGGGAAAACCAACACCTATCAACCCCTAAGAAAGAGGTATACCAATGTCTAAGAAGAGCGATACAATCTATTTTGATAATTTTGTTGCCTGTGCCAACCATGCGGTAGAAGCCGCCAAGATCCTGGAACGGGTGGTTGAGCACTTTGACCCCATTCGTCTGGGAGAAAGCATCGATGAGATCCATTCGGTGGAGCATGCCGCCGATGTGAAGAAGCACGCCCTCATGCAGGAGCTGATGAAGGCCTTCATCACTCCTATCGAGCGGGAGGATATCATTGCCATCAGTCAATATCTGGACGATATCACGGATAAGCTGGAGGACGTGGTTCTCCGCATCTATATCTGTGATGTGAAGACCATCCGTCCCGAGGCCATCCGATTCGCCAAGCTGGCCATCCGCTGCTGCGAGATGGTTCGCAAAACCATGGAAGAGTTCCCCAACTTCCGCAAATCTCAGGAGCTGCTCCAATGCCTGATTGGCATCAATCAGCTGGAGGAAGAGGGGGACCGCCTCTATCTGGAATCCATGCGGTCTCTCCACATCTCTACAGCAGATCCGGTAGAGATTATCATCTGGCGGGATATCTTCAAATATCTGGAAGACTGTATCGATGCCTGCGAGCATACCGCTGACATGGTAGAAACAGTCATCATGAAGAATACCTGATCCTGAATATAAGAAGGCTCCGGCACAGAATCACTTCTGAAGCCGGAGCCCTTTCTTATTCGTAATCAATCATCCACATAAGGGATAATGGCCATATGACGAGCACGCTTTACAGCTACGGTAACCGCACGCTGATGCTTTGCGCAGTTTCCTGTTACTCTTCTGGGAAGAATCTTTCCTCTCTCAGAAATATATCTTCTCAGCTTACCTGCGTCCTTGTAATCAATGGTATTATCCTTGCCACAGAATACACATACTTTTCTTCTTCTGCGGGGAGCTCTCTTCCTGACCGGAGCATCTTCTCTTTCTTTGTTATCGAATGCCATCTGCTTATCCTCCTTCTACAATGCTATTATCCAATCGAAAGCTTCTTACTTGGCGTCCTTACGTACAACCAGGTATCTCAATACATTGTCCATGATACGGGCATGTCTCTCAACTTCCGCCGGACAGGATGCATCTGCTTCAAACTGAATAAAATAGTAGAAGCCTTCGCGCTGATGCTGAATCTCGTAAGCAAGTCTCTTCTTGCCCCACTCTTCAACCTCAGAAATGACGCCATTGTAGCGAGTGATGTAGCCCTTTGCCTTCTCAACAACGGCTGCTCTTTCCTCGTCTTCCAGTTTGGCACTCACAACTAATGCTAACTCATACTTGTTCATGCTGCTTTCCTCCTTCTGGTCTTTTGGCTTCCTGCTCAAGACAGGAAACAAGGATGCGGGAAATCTCCCACGGCTTTTCATTCTAACACATTCTCAGCCCTATGTAAAGGGAAAAAAAGAACAATATTTGGTTACAGTGTCAAAAGCCTGAGCCCACGACATGCTCGCATGTCGGTGGGGGAAGGGCTTTATGACACGCCCCTCAATGAGGG
>CAVLCU010000194.1:0-2371 GCA_963661545.1 Lachnospiraceae bacterium
ATAATCAGCAGTTAGATTTATGGCGACTCGTTCTGGCTAGCGTCTGTACAGTAACCCAAAGCCTGCTCCGTTTGGACTGCCCACACCGAATCCTGAGCAGGCCTGCTTGTCCTTCCGGAACTTGCCGGGAAATCTCACGCATGATCCAGGGCTTCAATCTGCCGCCGCAGCATTTCCTCCTCCTCGAGGGTCTCCATCAGATGCAGGTGCCGCAGGTAGCCCTGACAGGGGTGGTCTCCCAGGAAGGCGGCTGCATCCTGACTGGAGGTGAGAGAGGTCATGAAATATCCCATTTTTTCCCCTTCTCCCAGACTTTTTTCCAGAAAATCAAAGCAGCTTTCCAATGCCTGGGACAGTTTGTCTGCCCCCTGGTCTGCTCTCTTTGACTCCTCCTCCAGGATTTGCTTCATTCTCTCTATGCCTGCCTGGGCTGTCCGAATCCGATCCTGACGGATCTCATAATAGAAGGCCTGGAGAAAATGACTGATTTCATGTTCCCGAAGAGACTCGGCATCCGAGAGGAGGCGGTGGGTCTCCTTGACCTGGAGGGCCTCTTCAAATTGCCTGGAGAATTGTTCCGCCAGCTGACTGACCTCCAGGTCTGGCTCCCGCCGGGCCAGTTCTGCCAGCTGCTGGCAGATCTCCTGCTTCCTGGACAGGATCCCCTGGCGGTTCTGGTGGAAATGAAGCTTCTCCCCCAGGCTGGACAGGAGCATTTGCAGGACGCTATATTGTTCATCCGAGGAAGCCTGGGTAAGCTGAATTTCCTGACGCTCCACTTCTTCCGGGGACAAGTCCCCCTTCAAAAGCTCCTCTATCCTATAATCCCTTTTGTAGTGGCAAAACATCCGATAATAGCCGGCGAAGTCCCCTGCGATTTTGGGACAGTGAATATACTCCAGGATCAGGTCTTCCCCCACCGGGAAGTTCTCCTCCTCACAAGCTTTCAGGAAGACAGACAGGTCTTCCCAGCCTCTGGCTGTGACGAATTCCCGATCTCCCCTGCTTTCCTCTATGTAATAGAAATTCTGCGGCTTTACCGACAGATAAGAGAGGATGGCACTGTGGATACCTTCTTGAGCCGCATAGGTCTTCCAGACAGGGAAATCCACATCCACGGTGATGGATTTGACCCGATCCAGGGTTACCACATCGAACATGCGGGCAGAACGGTTGTATTCCGGCGGATTACCGGCGGCAACAATGACCCAGCCCTTTGGTACCCTATGGGTTCCGAAGGTTTTATTCTGCAGGAATTGAAGCATGGTAGGAGTCAAGGTCTCCGACACGCAATTAATCTCATCGATAAAGAGGATTCCTTCCTTTTGCCCCGTATGTTCCATACACTCGTAAACCGAAGCAATGATTTCCGACATGGTATATTCCGTAACCGAAAAGGTCTTGCCCTGGTAGGTGCGCTCTTCCACCACCGGCAGACCTACGGCACTTTGACGGGTATGGTGGGTGATGGTATAAGCCACCAATCCCACGTGACAGGCCTCCGCAGCCTGGCGGATGATTGCTGTTTTGCCGATACCGGGGGGGCCGATCAGAAGCACCGGCCGCTGGTGTACCGGGGCAATACGATAAGCTCCCTGTTCATCCCTGGAGGTATAGATCTTCACCGTGCGGATGATCTCTTCCCTGGCTTCCTGTATGTTCATCTCTAAATATCCTCCATTCTAAGGCCCAGGTTCAGGCGAAGCCCCCATGCCGGCACCTCATGTTTCTCATAAGCACGATTCAGGAAAATAAATGCTGTCTCATAGGCCGGCGGGGAGGTGGGATAGACCCCATCTCCGTCGGTAAAATACAAAAGGCCCTTCAGGTCTCTGATTTCCCTATTCTCTATCATCTGGTCCACCAGGGCAAATACGGGGCGGAAGTCTGTTCCCCCCAACCCCTTTACAGTGACCTTCTCCATGTAGTCCAGGAATTCCTCCCGGGAATGAAGGATCACATGCTCCTGGATCATAGCATCACATTGGATGACATGCACTTGCATCTTGCTGAAGAAATTCCCCCGGGCGGTTAGGATCTGGTAGGTTTCCTCCAGAAAGCGCCGCACCACCCGGCCGGAACAGGAGGCGGAGGTGTCGATAGCGATGACCATTTCATCCAGCTTGTGAACCTCCTTGTATTCCAGGGGCTCCAGCAGGACAATGTCCGGATAGTGGGTACGGCTATACCAATAGGGCAGATAATCGAAGCTGTCCAAATCCAGCTCCACCTCCTCCTGGCAAACCATAAACCTCTCCAGGAAGCGCCGATAATCATATCCCTCCTGCTTTCGAAGCCGAACTTCCTGGCTGTCCTTACCGGCAGTCAGGCCTGCCTTCTGGTGCTGACCCTCCCTTTGGAGGCTCCATTC
>CAVLCU010000195.1:0-2365 GCA_963661545.1 Lachnospiraceae bacterium
GCCTGAGAATCTGTCGGACAAGGACAGAGTCTCAGGCATTTCTTTATGATTTCGCCGTATTGCCTGTTCTTCTCTTGCGCTTCCCCTGTCCCCTATCGATTCTTGGGGAGGGTCTTGGCAAAGAGCTGCTCCAGGGACAGGGCATGACGGTAATCTGTGATAGGACCGTTGTGGGTATGAATATCTCCATTTTCCAAAATCTCGAAAAAACAGGCCTCTGAGGACATAATGTGGTCGATCTGCAGGGCATCCTCATAGAGGTCGAAGAGAATAAAGGGGTAGGTGGGCTGCAGTCTGGTATCCTTCACGAAACGGCCCACCCGCCGACGGCAATCCGGGGTAGCGTCATCCCGGGCAATGAGGATGACAAAGGAGCTTTCGTACTGTGTGAATTCGTGGGTACGTTCTCCCGCAATCCACTGGCGGCTGTCCAGGTCACTGTAGTAGTCATAGGTTCCGTACCAGGATCTTTGACGCTGCATGTTCCTGCAATTGGGCATGCAGGAGTCGGTCAGGGCGGGAAAGAGGCACATACTGTTGGTACAGGGCTTCAGAAGAGCCAGCTGAGCAGGGGTCAGCTCCTGATCCGGCAGGGTAACAATAAAGGCACAGTCCTTGTAGGTGCGAAGAAGCTGAACCAGATCCTCCAGGCAGGCCAGGGAGCCCTTGCAGCGGATCACGTAGGTATAGATGCCCATGGGACGTCCCTGGCGGATACAATGTTCAATCTCAGCAGAAGAGATAGTGCCGGGAAGGGTGGGGTCAATGCGAAGGATCAAGGCCCAGGGGATCTGAAAGGGCTTCTTGGCCTCGATGCTCCGGATGATCTTGCCTCCGTAGGTCAGACTGTTATAACCCAGATTAATGCCGAAATCCTTCAAACACTTTCGGTCCGTATGGCGGAGCAAGTGCTCGATGGCCGGATAGTAGGGACTGTCGTCATTGCGTAGCAGCTCCTGGAAAATGGCATAAATCTCCTGCAAAAAGCGTCCCTTGGAAAACTGCCGGCCCATATCCGTCAGCTTCCGGATGCTCCGCTGGGGATCTTCCTCAATCTCTCGCAGCCCCCGATCGATGGTGGCATCTATAATTGCTCTGGTAATCTCATTTGGTTTCACTACAAAGACCTCCGGGTGAATTCATTCCATTGCTCCCTACAGTATAGCCCTTCTGCCGGAAATTTTGAAGGGACAAAAAAAGGAATCTGTCCGGTGGTCAAGAGCCTGAGCTCACGAGGGATAGGCCTGCTAGGCCAGTTCCCTTAACACATCCTCCAGCTTGGGCATGGAGGGAATTCCTCCCCGCCTTTCCACGCATAAACCGGCCACCGCATTGGCAAAGCGGAGGAAATCCAAGCCCTCTTCTTCCGTAAGATCCTCCGGCTTGAACCGGCTGGAGGCGAATTTTGACAAAATACCGCCCCAGAAGGAATCACCGGCGCCGGTGGTATCCACTACCCTTCGATCCTTACCCTTGGCACTTACCAGAAAACGTTTGGTGCACATGAGAGCCCCCTCCTTGCCCAAAGTAACCAGGACACAGCGGACGCCTTGACGCAGAAGTTCCCGGGCTGCCTCCTCCGGTGAGGAGAAGCCGGTGAGAAGCTGAGTCTCCTCATCGGACAATTTCATGATATCTACATAAGGGATTACCGACCGCATCTGCCTGGTCGCTTCCTCCTGGCTGGGCCACAATAAGGCTCGATAGTTGGGATCATAGGAAATCAAGGCTCCTGCCTCCTTGGCCTGCCTTATGGCATAGAGGGTGGCACTTCGTGCAGGCTCGTCCGTCAAAGACAGGGAGCCGCAGTGGAAGATGCGGGCCTCCTTCAGCAGGTCGGTATTCACCTCCTCCTGCCTTAGCTGCGTATCTGCCCCTGGTTTTCGGGCAAAGGAGAAGCTCCGCTCTCCATTTTTCAGGGCAACGAAGGCCAGGGTAGTGAAGGTATTGGGATCCACCAGCAAGCCCTGGGTCGCTATCTTGCAATGCTCCAGGGTTTCCTTCAGCAGATGTCCGTGCATGTCATCCCCGACTTTTCCGATAAAAGCAGTTTGCTGCCCCAGCTTTTGCAAGGCTGCCAGCACGTTGGCGGGAGCTCCTCCCGGATTCTGTTCAAATAAAGCCTGTCCTCCTTCACTGACCCCGTAGGGGGTAAAATCAATCAATAATTCGCCTAAGGCAACCACATCAAACATAGGATAACCTCCGTTTTCGTCTCTGTCCATACACCTGTCCAATTCGGTATGTCTATGTTAGCAAGAAAAAACCCGGAATGCAAGCCCGGGAGTTCTGTAAATAATGAACAAAAATATTGGTTACACGGATTGTTCCGTGCTACGCACTCCCACAATCCTTCCTCAATTCG
>CAVLCU010000196.1:0-2363 GCA_963661545.1 Lachnospiraceae bacterium
TGTTCATAGTATACCTCCGTGAGTATATTTAAACACATATTATCACATTTGTCAACTTATTAAGTTACTTAAAGTTGTCTCCTCTGGGACATAGAAGGGCTTACAGCTCCTTTCTGGCCGTCCTCACTGCCTCCAGGATGGCCATCTCCATCACATCCGCCGCCAGGGTCCCGGCCACATTGATATCTGCCTCTACGCTTCCCAGGGAGGCGGCATAGATGGTGTCGCCATCTGCCAGGGTTCCCACGGGGTTGATGCAGCGGGCATAGGCATTCCTGGTCATGGAAGCAATCTTGCTCATCTCCGCCTTGCTGAAACTGCCGTTGGTGATAACAGTACCAATGGTGGTATTGCCGGTAAACATGTCCGTCTTCTTGCAGATCTTGTAAAGCTCTTCCCGGGAGTCTCTCAATCGACCGTCCTCCCGGCTTCTTAAGCCTGCCAGCTCCTGTCCGGTGGCGGGATCGTAGACATCTCCCAGGGCATTGACCGCTACAACTGCTGCCATTTCCAGCTGCCCCAGCCTCACAGCGGCCATACCCAGGCCGGAATTGGAGGCATACTCCATGCCGCAGATCTTTCCCACGGTGGCACCGCAGCCCACCCCGTAATCCCCGCACCTGGGATCATTCCTCTCCGCATCCAGGCAGGCTGCATAACCCATCTGCCGATCCGGCCGAATGGCGGCGCTGCCGTAACAAAGGTCATAAATACAGGAGCCGCATACCAGGGGCACCAGGGCATATTGGGTATCATAACCGATATGGCGCTCCTCCAGATATTGCATGATTCCATCTGCTGCCTCCAGGCCAAAGACGGAGCCGCCGGACAGCATGATGGCATTGACCGGCGTATCCGCCGTGGTGGGATCTGCCAAATGAGTCTCCCGAGCCGCCGGACCTCCTCCGCTGACATCGATGCCCACCCTGGCTCGCTGATCCAGCATAATCACGGTTACCCCTGTTTTGGCCTCCTCATTCTGGGCATTGCCGATCCGAAAGCCCTTCATGTCCTGAATTCTGATCTTCTCTACCATTTCCGATAAACCCATACCCTTCCTTCCTCTCTGCGCCCTTCCTGCAGACGCCTCACGACAGAACTCCCTGCTTGTTCTCTTTCTTCTTTTCTCCCAGATCCTTCCAAATCCGCCTGGTCAGCAGCCATTTTCGCACCCGATTCATCAGCCAAAGGAAAAGGCCTGCAAACAGAAAATAAAGGAAGGCCACCACAATCAGGGGAACAAAGGCCTCATAGGTGCTGCTGCGGATGATATCCCCTGCCTTGGTCAGATCTGCCACTGCGATATAACCCACGATGGCCGTCCCCTTCATGAGACTGATCAAATTGCTGAAATATCCCGGCAGCATAGAACGAACAGCCTGGGGAAGGACTATGCCCCGGAAGGTCTGTCCTTTGGTCAGTCCTGTCGCCAGGCCTGCCTCTCTTTGTCCCCCGTCCACTCCCTCGATACTGCCTCGGAAGAGCTGTGCCATATAGGCTCCGAATACCAGTCCAAAGCCCAGGATGGAAATCAGGACATTGGATACCTGGGATTTGCCGAAAATAACATAGTAGAGCAGCATCAAAATGACCAGAGGGGGCAGTCCCTGCATAAAGCCGGAATAGATTCCTGCCAGGGCATGAAGAAGCCGGGAGCGGGACATGGCCATGGCACAGAAAAGGATTCCCAGAAGATTGGCCAGGAGAAATCCCAGGAGGGTAATCAGCAGGGTTACCAAAAGTCCCTGGGCCAGCATAAGCCAGCGCTTCTCATCCAGGAGGGTTCTTCGAATGCTGTCCCAAAGGGTCTTGCTCTGGGTCCGGCTGTCCGTCCCATTTTGACCCTCCTGGCTTCCCGAATTCTCCCCTCCCTCTTCTTTTGCCACCACCAGCCGGGAGCTCTTGTAATCCCCCGCCCGGACAATGGCGACTATTTTCTGCTGGTAATAGGAAGCGGAATAAAGCACACTCTGGGCCCGCTCCTGGGTCCAGGCAATCTGACCGGCAGCCAGGTCATATTTCCCGGCCGCAATCCCACTGAGCACCCCGGCAAATTCCGAATTCTCAATTCTCATCCCATAACCGTATTCCTGGCAAAATCCTGCTGCGATGGCCATATCCAGGCCTACATTCTTGTCGTTGAGGATAAAGGAAAAGGGCTTCTGGGTAGAAGGGGTAGCCATATGCAGAATCCCCTTCTCCCCCTTCTTGGGGATATCGATCGTCTTCCAATCCTTAGGATAGAGCCAATATTCCTCCAGACTCTCCAGCTGGCCATTCTCCTTCAACTTCTGAATATACTCGTTGATTTCGCTGCAAAGAGCCCCTCCCTTATCTGTCTTGGGGAAGATAAAGCCCAGATC
>CAVLCU010000197.1:0-2310 GCA_963661545.1 Lachnospiraceae bacterium
AAAACAAGTGCAGCCACCACAGACAGCCGGGTAGAGTCTGCAGCACCCTATTTCCTTTCTTGCATGGCTCGTAGAAGTATGATACACTTTCCTTACATGACATAGAAAGCCCCGTCCGATATCCACAAGTAGCCTGCTCTAAGGCGGCATGAACATTTCAGGTAACTGTTTCGATCAGCTACAAATTAAAGAAGCATTCGTAAAAGAAAGGAGCGTAACACATGACTAAGAAAAAGAGCTTGATCCTACTGCTGGTGATCGTTCTTGCGATTCTGGTTATCATTCCCGTTGCCACCTACAATTCTCTGGTGTCTCTGCAAACCACCGTTGAGGAGGGAAGTGCCAACATTGATACCCAGCTGCAGAGGAGGGCGGATCTGATTCCCAACCTGGTCAATACTGTCAAAAGCTTTACCAATCATGAGACCGAGGTTTTTGCAGCGGTGAACACCGCCCGGGAGAACCTGATGGCGGCCAAAACCATGGCTGAGAAATCCCAGGCCAATGAAGAGGTTACTTCTGCCTTGAACCAGCTGCTTGCCATTGCCGAGGCTTATCCGGACTTGAAGTCCGATACGGTATATACCGGTCTCATGGATGAGCTGGCAGGCACGGAGAATCGTATTTCCTATGCCCGTACCGAATACAACAGCTCAGTTGCATCTTATAACAAGGCAATCCGTCGTTTCCCGGCTGTCCTTCTGGCAGGCATGTTTGGGTTTGAAAAGGCAGATTTGTTTGAGGCAGAAGCAGGTGCCCAGACAGTCCCGGAGGTGAATCTTGACTGATAATAAGACAAAAAAGAAAAAGGGAGGATACCTCCGCGGTTGTTTTAAGGCCTTTGGCATTTTAAGCATTTTGGGAACGATCGTCACCACGATTCTTGCGTCAGAGACGAAGTCAACCCAATACCCGGATCCCACCCCCAACTTTTATGTAGAGGATTACAGCGGCGTTTTTACAGAGGAGACAGAGCAATACCTGATGAATCAGGCTGTGGCTCTGGCAGATGCCACCAAGGCACAGATTGTTACAGTGGCTGTCCCCAATACCCAGGAGGACAGTCTGGAAACCTACAGTGCTACCCTGGCCAATCAATGGGGGATCGGAGATGCTGACCTGGACAATGGCGTCCTGATTCTCTTTACCACGGAAGAGCCCCATGTACGCATGGAGGTTGGAAGGGGTTTGGAAGGCTGTCTCAATGACAGTAAGGCCGGCAGGATCCTGGATGACTGGGCTGTGGATGCCAAGGACAACGAGCGCTGGAATGAGGCAGCCATTAATACCTGGGTTGCTACAGCTGAGGTGGTCTATGAGGAATACGGAATTACACCCCCCTCCGATCTGCAGACAGTATCCTCTGTACCCGAGGAAGTAAGCGGAACTACCTTTGCGGATGCCGATTTTCCAGAAGAACTGGTAGAGAAGAACGATAGCCCCTTCCTGCTTCAGATTGCCGCAGCCTTTTGCGTATTCTGGATTTTTGCTTTGCTTCCCTTTGTCTTCATCTGTTTTGGTCTGTACAACCTCCTCCATCCTAATGCAGGCTCTGGTGGAGGCGGTAGCTACGACGGAGATGGTTATTCCGGCGGTGGCGGAAGCTTTGGGGGAGGCGGTTACTCCGGTGGCGGCGGAAGCTTTGGGGGAGGCGGCGCCAGCAGATAGCACCAGCAGATACAAACGATAAGATACCATCACAAAAGAGCCCTTAGCAAGTCACCCAGGGCGGCTTGCTAAGGGCTCTTCCCATTTGGTAATGCGGTAGGAACCCCGGGTCTCCTCTCAACCTTCTTCTTGGCGAATATGCACATCCAACTGATTATAGGGAATCTCAATCCCGGCTGCATCGAAACCCTTCTTGATCCTTTCATTCAGCTTCCAATAGGCATCCCAATATTGATCCGTGGATACCCAGGCACGACAGCCCAGGGTAATGGCACTTTCTCCCAGGGAATCTACGAAAACCAGCCGATCCTCCTTCTCAATCCTGGAATCCTCCTCCAGGATCCGCTGCAGGACTTCCTGGGCCTTCTGCAGATCCGACTGATAGGAAATACCAACCTTTACCTCCATCTTTCTCTTTTCCAGGGCGGTCAAATTGACAAGGGTAGTATCGGTGAGGGTGGCATTGGGTATCATGACCACCTTACTGTCCACGGTAGTAATGGTAGTATAATACAACTCTATCTTGCTGACGGTTCCCTCAACTCCTGCTCCCGGAACTACAATGTAGTCTCCCACCCGGAAGGGCTTCAGAAATAGGAGAATGATTCCACCGGCAAAATTGGACAAACCGCCCTTTAAGGC
>CAVLCU010000198.1:0-2254 GCA_963661545.1 Lachnospiraceae bacterium
CCCTGTGGACAGCCGGAATCCGGGAGAAATGAGGTTTTTGCTATGAGTTTGGAGAGAGCGCAGGGAACTACCCCACAGTTGCGGGCGCTTTTTGATAAAAGGGCATTGTTTAGCGATGAGACGGAGAATTTCCGAAGTCCGGCGGAGCCCGGGGCAGGGGATGTTGTCACCCTTCGGTTCCGAACCAAGAAGGATAATGCGGATGCTGTTTATTATGTCAGCAAAGATTCCCGAAGGCTCATGGAATATTGTTTTTCCAGAAATGGTTTCGATTACTATGAGATCCAACTGGTGGTGGGCAGCTCTCCCATTTCCTATTATTTTGAGATCCAATATGACCGCATGACCTGCTATTACAACAAGCTGGGGGTCAGCTGGGAGCCTCTCTCGGAGGGGAATTTCGGGATCATACCGGGTTTTCGGACGCCGGACTGGGCCAAGGGAGCTGTCATGTATCAGATTTTCCCCGATCGCTTCTGCAACGGGGATCCCTCCAATGATGTGGAGACGGATGAATATTGCTACATTAAGGAGCACGTGGTTCAGATAGAGGACTGGTCGGCCCCGCCCCAGAAGATGGATGTAAGGAATTTCTATGGGGGAGATCTGCAGGGAATCCTGGACAAGCTGGACTATCTGCAGGAGCTGGGAGTTCAGGTCATCTATCTGAATCCCATCTTTGTCTCTCCCTCCAACCACAAATATGACATTCAGGATTATGATTATGTGGATCCCCACCTGGGAAAGATTGTGGAGGAAGCAGGGAATTTGCTGTCGCCGGGTGACCAGGATAATACCAGAGCTGACCGTTACATCCATCGGGTCACTGACTGGCAGAATCTGGAGGCCAGCAACCAGCTTTTCCTCCGCCTGGTCCAGGAAATCCACCGGCGAGGGATGAGGGTGATCCTGGATGGGGTCTTCAATCATTGCGGTTCCTTTAATAAATGGATGGACCGGGAACGGATCTATGAGAATCAGCCCGGCTATCAGAAGGGAGCCTATGTGGCCTGGGACAGCCCCTATCATACCTATTTTCAATTTCGGGAGGAGGATCAATGGCCCTACAACGGCTCCTATGACGGCTGGTGGGGGCATGATACCCTGCCCAAGCTGAATTATGAAGCTTCTGAGACCCTGCTGGCGGATGTTCTGCGGATTGCCCGCAAATGGGTCTCTCCCCCCTACAGCATCGATGGCTGGCGGCTGGATGTGGCGGCGGATCTGGGGCATTCCCCGGAATTCAACCATCATTTCTGGAGGGAATTTCGCCGTACGGTCAAGGAGGCCAATCCGGAAGCCTTGATTCTGGCGGAGCATTATGGGGATGCCAGCTCCTGGCTGCAGGGAGACCAATGGGATTCCGTCATGAACTATGATGCCTTCATGGAGCCGGTCTCCTGGTTCTTTACCGGCATGGAGAAGCACAGCGATGCCTATCGTCAGGATCTTCTGGGCAACAGTGACAGCTTCTGCGAGGCTATGCGTCACCATATGGCGGCTTTTCACCTGCCCTCCCTGCTGACGGCCATGAATCAGCTGGACAACCACGATCATTCCCGCTTCCTGACCAGAACCAACCATCGGGTGGGGCGGTTGGAGCAGGAGGGCTCCCAGGCTGCGGAGGAGGGGGTGGATCGGGCGGTCATGTGGGAGGCCGTGGTGATGCAGATGACCTGGCCGGGGGCTCCCACCCTTTATTACGGGGATGAGGCCGGGGTCTGCGGCTTTACCGACCCGGACAATCGGCGCACCTATCCCTGGGGCCACGAGGACCAGGACATGCTGCGCTTCTACCGGGCGGTGATCCGCATCCATAAGCAATATTCCTGCCTGCGGACCGGGTCTTTGATCCTCCTGCAGCAGGATGACAATCTCCTGGCCTATGCCCGATTCAACCGGGAGGAAGAGGTGATTGTGACCATCAATAACCGGAAGGAAGCCCTCCGGACGGAGATTCCCGTCTGGGAGGCCGGGATCACCCGCCTGAGCCTGGACGAACCCATAACCTGCATCTTCCGCTGCGACCATCATGGATTTGCGGAGGATCGAAGCAGCTATCGAGCCTGCGCCGGGGTTCTTCGGATCACCCTGCCCCCCCAAAGCGCCTTGATCTTTCACCATAAGGAATAAGGAATAAAGAAAGCCAGCTGCTTCGCACTTCGCGCTCCCGCAGCTGCCGCCGGTATCCACAAGCTGTGGTATGCCCCTCACGGGACTAGCTTCGCGTCGCAAACATCCCACAGCTTGTGTC
>CAVLCU010000199.1:0-2175 GCA_963661545.1 Lachnospiraceae bacterium
CCACTGCCCAGGTCAAGGAATACTGGGAGAACGGCTGGGATAACTGTTCGGTAGAGCCACCGTCCAAGACTACCAAGGAAATCATCAAGGGGAATTTATTAACCTATTTTAACCTGATTTTTCTCTTAATATCCGTTCTTCTGATCATTGTCGGGTCTTTTCGGGATCTTACCTTTCTTCCGATTATCATTGCCAACACCCTGATTGGTATCATCCAGGAGCTCAATGCCAAGAAGACGCTGGAAAAGCTGAATGTACTGAACGCCCCCAAGGCACGGGTGGTACGAAACGGTAAGATCAAGACGATTCCGGCGGAGCACCTGGTGCTGGATGATATCGTGATTTTCGGCGCCGGCAACCAGATCTGTGCCGATGCTGTGGTAATGGAGGGGAATGTATCCGTCAATGAATCCCTCCTGACCGGTGAGTCCGATGAGATCACCAAGCAGGCGGGCGATCATCTCATGTCCGGAAGCTTTATCGTTTCCGGCAGCTGCTATGCCCGCCTGGAGAAGGTGGGGGAGGATTCCTATATCTCCAAGCTGACCCTGGAGGCTAAGGCCGCCAAGGAGGGGGAGCAATCCGAGATGATCCGTTCCCTCAACCGTCTGGTCATGGTAGTAGGCATATTGATCATTCCCATTGGACTCATTCTCTTTGGTCAGCAATTTATCTTTGCCAAGGCTTCTTTGAAGGACAGCGTGACCTCCATGGTAGCCGCTATCATCGGTATGATTCCTGAAGGAATGTACCTGCTGGCCAGCATTACTCTGGCGGTCAGTGTCGTAAGGCTTTCGGCCAAGAAGGTTCTGGTTCATGATATGAAATGCATTGAGACCCTGGCCAGGGTCAATGTCCTTTGCGTCGATAAGACCGGCACCATCACGGAAAATACCATGCAGGTGAACAGCATCCAGCCCCTCCCTGCCTATGATCCCCGTAAGATGGAACCTTTGGAGGAAACCATCAGCGATTTTACCGCTGCCCAGGCGGCCGACAACATCACCATGCAGGCGCTGAAGGATTATTTCCGCACACCGGGTGGGCTCAGGCCCCAGAGTATTACCGGCTTTTCCTCCGCCTATAAGTATTGCAGCGCCACCTTTTCCGGTATTTCCTATGTCTTGGGAGCTCCGGAATTCGTCCTGCGGGAGGATTATGAGAGATATAGGGATCTCATCGAGCAGCATAGCAGCAGGGGCTATCGTGTCCTGGTCTATGGAAAATACAGTGGACATCCCAACGGTCAGGCCTTGACAGGCAAGGTGCTTCCCCTCTGCCTGATTCTGCTGTCCAATCCCATCCGCAAGGATGCACCGGATACCTTCCGCTTCTTTGCCAAGCAGGGAGTTGATATCAAGGTAATTTCCGGTGACAACCCGGTGACGGTATCCGAGGTTGCCCGTCAGGCCGGGATCTCCGGGGCAGACCGCTATGTAGATGCCAGCACCCTGCGCACCAAGGAGGATATCTCCAAAGCGGTTCTGGAATATACGGTCTTCGGCCGGGTCACCCCCAACCAGAAAAGAATGTTTGTGAAGGCATTAAAGGCAGCAGGCAGGACCGTGGCCATGACAGGAGACGGAGTCAACGATGTGCTGGCTCTTAAGGATGCAGATTGCTCCGTAGCCATGGCCTCCGGCAGCGAGGCCGCAGCCCAGGCCTCCCAGCTGGTATTGTTGGATTCCAACTTCTCCTGCATGCCTGCCGTGGTCATGGAAGGACGTCAGGTGGTAAATAATCTGGAACGTTCCGGCAGCCTCTTCCTGGTAAAGAATATCTTTTCCCTGCTGATGTCCATGTTTTCCATTATATTCAGCATCAGCTACCCGCTGGAGCCCTCCCAGATCTCTCTGATCAGTATGTTTACCATCGGAATTCCTGCCTTCTTCCTGTCGCAGATTCCCAATAAGAACCTGATTCGAGGGCATTTCATCAGCAATATTTTGCTAAAGGCTCTGCCCGCCGGTATCACAGATGCCCTGATCGTAGGAGCCCTGGTTATCTTCGGGGAAACTTTTCATGTGAATTCCGTGGACATCTCCACCGCAGCCACCATGCTGCTGGCCATCGTAGGCTTCATGATCCTCTACCAGATCAGCAAGCCCATGGATGTCATTCGCTGGGTCATTTGGGGTGTCTCTCTCTTAGGACTACTCCTCAGTTCCACCTTCC
>CAVLCU010000200.1:0-2133 GCA_963661545.1 Lachnospiraceae bacterium
TTTATGAGCCTCCAGAGCCCTCCCTATTTTTTTTTGTGGGGTCAACCTGCCCACCAGAGCCATAGTCCATCTGCGCTTCTCTATGTCCTCGGGCAGAGGATGGGAAGCCTTTGACATGATTTCTCTGTCATCTACTGTATTATAGATGGTCACGGTATCCACAAGGTCTCCAAAAAGTTCCAGAAAACCCTGGCGAACGTTTTCAGAGACACATACCACCTGATCGAACTTCTTGTAGTATTTTCGAGCAGAGGCAGCAAATCTGGCAACATTTCCCAGGGTATTCTTCAGGTCACAATGCACCCAGGCCAACTTGACAGCCTTTTTATTCGTCGAGGAAGCCATAATCTTGGTGGAACCATATTCCAGATAGGCCACCTCTATATCATACTCCTCCTTGATATGGCTGGCATAGAGATACCCCGTTGCGGCATCCAACCGCATGCGTCTGCGATTCCACTTGGAATTCGAGTCGTAACAATATTTGTAATGAATTCCCTGCGCCAGCTGGCAAGAAGCGGAATCCGGGTAGAGGGTCTGAACAGTGATATCAAACTGTGACCGATCCATGGCATTCACCAGGGTGCGAAGCACCTTCTCAGCACCGCCTCCGCTGAGGGTTTCTATAAAAAAGAGAATCTTGATCATAGAAGTGTCCTTCCTATCCTATCTGCCATTCTTCATACAGACTCTCCACTGTACGCAGCTGCAGCTTTCCTCTCTTACTCTGGTCTTCCAGATAACCACATAAGTTCAAAAATCTATCCTCTCTCCAGGACCAAGTGTCCTGGGGTTCCTTCTCTATGCTGTGAAACATAAGAATGACTGTACTTTTTCTTCGTATGCACAATTCGATCAGGGCACGGATCTGTGATACACGGGTGTCCCCCATAATCGGTACGCTGTAGAGAATTCTGCCCTCTTTTTTCTTCAGCAAGGTATCCCCATAAGCCAGCTTATAGAAAATGGGCCAGTGGATCACCCGCCCTGCCTTTCTGGCCAGGATCCTTATATGAGGTAGGGATTTGCAGCGAAGGCTGGTACGGATATAGGTGACACCGGAGCGAAAGGGCTCCTGACTCAGGAAGGAGGACTCCGTCAGATCCAGACCGGATCCTGGGCTGGCAAAGCCAAAGGTACAGGGTTCCTCCAGATCCAGCCATTCCATGAGCTTTCTTCTGCCCTGGGCAATATCCTCCGGCGTATTGAGGTGACAATCACCGTGCAAAGCCAGCTCAAACAGGGGATCCTGCCCCAGCTGGACTACTTCCTCCACGTTCATAGCCGGTGTCTGTGTGGGTCGAAGCTCCATGGGGCAGGTGCCGTCCACATAACCGGTGGTAATATTAAAGGTGGCTGGCAGATTCCCAGGCTTCAATATGTTCTGTGCTACCTGATAATTATCCCCTCGTCCATCGTCAAAGGAAAAGGCCACCATAGCCTGCTTTCTCTGTTGTCCGCTCCGCCCCCCCCTATATGCCGCATAAACCGGCGAATAGGTGGTCTTCAAATCATAGCCCTGCTTCGCCACAAAAGCAGCATATTTATCCGAATTCAGTCGATGAGCCGAGCAGATAGCATTCACCCAATTCTGCGATTCCTTCAGGGATAAAGTCCGAATGAGACCTGTCACAAAAGCATCCGTCGGCACACAATCCGACACAATGCAGGGCAGACCGTTAGCCTGAGCCTCCAATAAAGCCAGAGGAGTTCCCTCCCTCCGGGAAGGGAAGGCAAATACATCAAAAGCATTCAAAAGCTCATGAACCTGCAGGGAGGGACCGTAGAGTATGACATGATCTTCCATGCCTGTCTCCCGGATAACTCTTTGCAGGGCTTCTGTGTTCTCTTCGTCCCCCCGACCCACCAGCAAAAGCTTTGCCAAGGGAATTCTCTTGCATATCTCCGGCATCAGCCGAATGAGATATTCCTGATTCTTCACAGGGACTAAGGTTCCAGAATGTCCAATCACAAAATTCCCGGACAGACCCAAGCGTGCCCGCACAGCTTCCCGCTTCTCCGGGGAAAAAGCAAACTTCCCCGTATCGATCCCATTATGGATCACCAACCCTTTTTTTTCAAAAAGCCGTCTTCCGTAGAGCCAGATACCTGCTGCTTTTCCACAGGCAAAAA
>CAVLCU010000201.1:0-2117 GCA_963661545.1 Lachnospiraceae bacterium
GCCCAAACTCCAGAATGGAATAGGTCTTTCCGACCTGTCTTGCGCCCTGTAAAATCAGGGGCTTGCGGTGTTCGTTTTCTTTCCACGTTTCCAAAAAGCCCATAATCTTTCTATACATAAGCAGTCCTCCTTAAAGGTACTGACCATAGTATGGGGGATATTCCTGCAAAAATCAAGGATTTTTTCTTGAATTATTACACTAATCTACACGATTATTTCCCCCCAGCTTCATCAGGTGGAAGCCCTCCTCGTTAATGAGGACATAGCGGTTCTTGCCCAGGAGGAAGAGCTGACGAATGGGGGCTTCCAGGTCTCCCCGGTATTTCTCTATTCCTGCCAGGCTGTATACGCACAGGGAGCTGCGATTGTGGAGCAGGATGCGGCTGCCCTCCATCTCGATGGATTGGTAGGAGAAGTCCGTATCCTTACGCAGGATCTCTTTTCCTTTCTTATTATAGACCAGCAGGAGACGGGAGGCTCCCTCCTGGTCATTCTCCATCGCCAGCCCCACATGGGAGCTGGAGACAAAGCTGCTGACGATGTCAGATTCCAGGCTGATCTCCCGGGTCTTTTCCGGGATTTGAAAGCCCTGAAAGAAGCTAATTCCCTCCTCCCGCAGAGCCGCCCAGCAGCCATCCTCCAGATAGGTCAGCTGGGGAATCAGAATATCGCTGTAATCGTAGGAAGAGACCAGATTGTCGGTCTGACTCTTGCCTGCACTGCCGAAATTGTAGAAGGAGATGCGATCCTTGGGCTGCCCCCCTTCGTAATAGAGGTAGGAAACCCCCATAACCAGGCCATCCTCGGATAGATCCAGATCCAGGGGATAGCCCAGACTGTCCATGGTAGCCTTGAGGGTGGCAATGAGGGAACCGGTCTGGTCATAGTATTGGATCCAGGTTTTGTCCCCCTCTTCCATCAGGGCCGCCACGTAACCCCGGCTGCAGACCCGGGCCTTCTGGATGGGACGGTCGGTGGAGAGACTGCCGATCTGGCCGCTTTCATCACACAGGCAGATATCCGTTCCGTTTTTGTCATAGATGGCCAGGGTATTCCCCTGCACATCCAGGGCGGGAGACTGCATGCGGTAGGTCACGGTCCAGAGAGCCTCCCCCCTTTGATCCATCAAGGTGGCACTGTCCACCCCGTACTTGAGGATATAGGTACCCACCCGGCCGTAGAGGAAGGAGAGGGTGTCCTCCTGGGTCCTGGTACTAAGAATGGTATAAGTCTCGTAGGTCCATCCCCGGATCAGAGCCGCCGCCACCAGCGGCAGAGCCAGAGCCGCCAGGGCGACCGCCAGACAGCGGATTCGGTGCCTTTTCTTACCTTCTGTCATTTGAGTCATAGGTCATCTTCCCCTTTATTCAACGTCATTACATCGACGAGCTCAAACCGGTGCAAGAATTCTTCTCACCTTTTCCGCCAGACCTGCTGCCAGCCTCTTATGGGATTCTGCTTCCATATGTATCCCATCCCGTTTGGAAGCCAGGCCATATAAGGAGGCATCCCAAAATTCCAGGTTTGCTGTCTCGGCAAATTCCCGGTAAGTCTCAGCAAATTTGCAAGACCGCTGGTAAGCATTTTCCCCGAATATGTCATGAAACAGGTCGTTTTTCTTATAGGACGGATCTATTTTGATAGGAGCCACTAACAAGACCTTTGGCTTTTCTCCTTCCATCGGTGTTGCAGCCAAAACATCCAGATAGCGCTGAAAGCCAGAGGCAATCGCCCGGGCATCCACTCCAAAACGCAATTTCAAATCGTTTGTACCCAGCATCAAAATGATAAGATCCAGGGGAGATTGGGAAGCACAACAGGGTCCGAAATATTTTAAGCCGCTTAATCTTCCCTCTACTGCATCGTCAAAGACGGTTGTTCTCCCGCAATATCCTTCCTCGATAACCTGATAGCTGTCTCCTAACTCTTCTTGAAGCCGGCCTGTCCACCGAACCTGATCCGGGTATCTGGTTCCTTCTTCCGGAACGGCGCCCCAAGTATTGGAATCGCCGAAACAAAGTATTCTCTTCCTCATGCCCATGCCTTTCTTTTTTCGTTGCTTGTAAACGTCCATGGCGGCTGACGCCGCCACCACCAGGTATGAAAGCCAGCTGCTC
>CAVLCU010000202.1:0-2033 GCA_963661545.1 Lachnospiraceae bacterium
ACATGCCCCTAAAGGGACTAGCTTCGCGTCGCGAGCATGTCGTGGGCTCTGGCTTCTGACACGGTAACCATAAATTACATCATCCATAATATCATACGACACGGAAACTTTGTTGGGCTACTTATTAATTTTTTCTTAATAAAGTTCCGTAGCACGTCAGGCCGCTTTGTGCTATACTCTAACCGATAGATACCCCAGCCTGCCGGACCGGACCCCTGCCCACCCCCGGCTCCTCCCGTCCGGAGACAACACTAAAGTAAGCAAGGAGGACAAGTACCATGTCCAAAGTAAAACGCATCCTGGCCCTGCTGGCAGTCATCCTGCTGGTGGCCATGTATGGTTCCACCCTGGTCTTTGCCTTGATGGATCATCCCCAGGCCAAGGGTCTCTTGATGGCTTCCATCTATTGCACCATCGCTGTGCCGGTTCTTCTCTACGCCATCAGCCTGGTAACCAAGCTGCTGAAGGAGAAAAACCGCACCATGCAAAAAGAAGAATTTGGGAACAACAGACAAGAAGGAAAGGGAGAAGGTCGATGATTGATTCTGTAGTATTCGACGTGGGAAATGTGTTGGTAGATTTCACCCCCAGGCTTTTTCTGGAGAGGGAGGTAGCAGATGAGAGTCTTCGCCAGCCTCTCTATCAGGCCATCTTCGCCAATCCTGCCTGGGGACTGGCAGACCGGGGGGATCTGACGGAGGAGGAGACCCTGGAGCGCTTCATCCGGGAGGCTCCCCAACACAGGGAATTGATCTGCAGGCTGTATGAGAACTGCGGGGACACCATCCGCCTTTTTCCCCATGCGGTTCCCTGGATCCAAGAGCTGCGGGACATGGGGCTGCATACCTATGTCCTGTCCAATTATTCCAAGCATATGTATGACAGAACCGTCCATAAGATGGAATTTCTTCCCCTGATGGACGGACTTGTCTTCTCCTGGCAGCATAGATGTATGAAGCCGGAGGAGGCCATCTACCGGCTGTTGCTGGATCAATTTGGGCTAGATCCTGCCCATACCATTTTTCTGGATGACCTGCCGGACAACCTGGCCCAGGCAGAGAAAATGGGCATGGGAACTCTTCTTTTTACCAATTATGAAGAGGCCCATGCCCGTCTGTTGCAAGCCCTTATGGGCAAGTAACCCGCCCCCGTCTGCTGCAAGCTCTTATATACAGGCAGCCCCCTAATGGGGCGGTGACTTAGGAAAACATTGAAGCAAGGAACGGTATAGCTTAACGGCTATGCCGTTCTTTGCTCTTTTTTACTTGTGCTGCGGGCATTTTCGATTGCCCGTGTGAAGTCAAATGCACCGATAAAGTTATAGACGATGGTGATTTCCCGCGTTCTGGATTTCTTGTCAACATGGGAAACTTCAATCCTGTCAATGAAAGCACGGAGAACAGCCGCGTCAAGCTCGGCAATCCGCGTGTCCGCCTTTGCCAGCGTTTCGCGCTTCCGAACAAACTCTGCATCTCTGTCCCGCATATCGCTCTCGGCTGCCTCCTGAATGAACTCCGCTTCATGTTCTGAAACATAGGAGATTGCTTCCCGCAGATTTCGCAGAACGATTTCATGCAGCACAACATTCTTGATAGAATGGGTCGTGCAGAGATCCTTGCCCTTGCGGTAGGTAGAGCAGATGAAGTATTTCTGGTTCTCTGCAAAGTTGGTAGCGCGGCATTGATACACTTTGCCGCCGCACTCTGCGCAATACAGAAGTCCGGACGGTTGAAGTTTGTGCCGGAATAACCGTCATCCTCGTCATAATGGCGGTAGGCGGTAATCCCGTGATCCTTGCAGTAGCGTTCCAGAATCTTCTTCTGAGATGAGATTTGTCAAGGTGTTTTTCTGCAAATACGCACATTATCAAAGCGATGCATAAACCCATCGAGGAGGGCATTTACTCCTCGCTGGACGTTTTTATTTGAGTTCAAATGCGGCGCACATACAAATTGGCTTTTCCATCCACTATGTTCAGCTCACAGGTACAGCATCTTTCGATGAGCTCATTGTCGTGGGTAATGATAAAAACG
>CAVLCU010000203.1:0-2028 GCA_963661545.1 Lachnospiraceae bacterium
TTGACCGCTCGCGGGAACAATATAATTTCAAAGAGTTTTATCGCAACTTCTCTTTCGACAACTTCTACCGTGATGAGAATCAGAAGGAAATAGATGAAGCTATGAAGCGGATCAAAAAGACGGAGATCAATTTGGACAAGATTCGCGGTTCACTTGTTGGCGGCGCGGTCGGTGATGCTCTGGGATATGTCATAGAATTTTGGGATGAGGAGCAGATCTTCAGTAAGTACGGAGAGAGAGGAATTACCGAGTATGAACTTGACCGGTGCACCGGAAAGGCTTTGATTTCTGATGATACGCAGATGACTCTGTTTACGGCTAACGGTCTTTTGGTAGGGGATACCAGGGGACATATGAGAGATATCCAGACTTGGCCAAGACATTATGTCGCATCAGCATATCAAGATTGGCTTTATACACAGGAGCATCCATTTGATAAGCGGAAGATTCAGGATCGAAGGGGGAATTACTCCTGCAGATCATGGCTTGCTGATGTTCCTGAACTTTATAACGGAAGGGCTCCGGGTAATACCTGCCTTTCTGCACTCATTGCACAAAAGAGCGGCAAGGGACATGTGGAAGATTATGTGAAAGAACCCCAGAACCATAGCAAGGGATGCGGTGGTATTATGAGAGTTGCCCCTCTCGCACTGAATTATAAGCATATGAAGATGGATACTCTGGACATGGAAGGTGCCGAAATAGCAGCAATCACCCATGGACATTCTCTGGGATATATGCCTGCCGCGGTGGTAACGCATATCATCAACCGGATCGTTTTTGCGGAAGAAAAGATGCAGCTTAAGGATATCGTGATTGAAGCCAGAGATACGGTAGCAAAGCTATTCCGGGGAGACAAACATCTAAAGGAGCTTACTGATATCATCAATCTGGCAATGGAATTGTCGGAGAATGAGGAAGACGACCTCGATAATATTCACAGATTAGGCAAAGGCTGGGTTGCTGAGGAGACGTTGGGAATTGCTCTTTATTGTGCGCTTCGTTATCAGAATGACTTTTCTGAAGGTGTAATCGCTGCAGTCAACCACGAGGGAAATTCCGATTCCACGGGAGCGGTTACGGGCAATATTCTCGGTGCATTGGTAGGCTGTGATGCCATCGATGAAAAATGGAAGACTAACCTAGAACTGCTCGATGTAATTATTGAGATGGCAGATGACCTTTGCCACGGCTGTCAGATGAGTGAATTCGGACATTATGAAGATCCGGACTGGACAAGGAAATATATCTATATGCAATGGAAGGATGAACGTCTTGATCCCGCAAAGCAGACACGTTTTGAAGCGGTTCGTGGCGATATCACAAAGGATCAGAGCGTACAGGCCATTGTCAATGCAGCCAACACAAGCCTTCTTGGAGGCGGCGGTGTGGATGGGGCTATCCACAGGGCTGCGGGACCGGAGCTTCTTGCGGAGTGCCGTACGCTGAATGGGTGTAAGACCGGAGAAGCGAAGATTACAAAGGCGTATAAGATTCCCTGCGAGTTTATTATCCACACTCCGGGCCCGAGATGGAACGGGGGCAATCATAACGAGAGAGAGCTCCTGGCTTCATGTTATCGTTCCTGTCTGCAGGTTGCGGTAGAAAACGGAATTTGCCGTATCGCGTTTCCTTCCATTTCTACCGGAATCTACCAATTCCCTCTGGAGGAGGCGGTTCAGATTGCTGTCAAAACAGCAAAGGAGTTCGTGATGCAGCATCCCGGCGAACTGGATTTGATTAAGTGGGTGCTTTTCGATGATGCTACTTTAAAGGCTTATGCTGATGAGATAGAACGTTGGATGGTGTCTGAAATGGTGCAGTCACCAAACTTTTATTCTGTGAATAAGATGCTTCGAGACGGCGGTTCCTGATAAATATACTTGGACATGGATAAGTGTACATTTTTCGATAGTAAGGAATTAGACTATCTATCATTGCGAACGGCGGCGAAGATGGGTAGCCTGAGATGCAAAAAGGAGGTCTGCATACAAGATGAAAACAGAAGATCGTCAGTGTGGCAGCAGA
>CAVLCU010000204.1:0-8277 GCA_963661545.1 Lachnospiraceae bacterium
GCCCTTGTCGGTGCCGGTAGCATAGGTCAGCTGATCCAGGGTGAACTTATCCAGAGCCCCCTGGATTTCTTCCATATAGGCCCCTGAGGTACCCGGAACGGTCACCGTCAGCTCCTTGGTCAGAGCAATGGGGCCATCCTCCTCTTTGGCGTTCTTGTTGAAGGTAAGGGTTGCCGTCAGGGTGATCTGCTGATCCTCCTGAGCCGGAATGACACTGCCGATATAATCGGTCAGCACCTCTCCTCCCGTCACATTGATCACGGCGCTATTGGAGGATTGCCAGCTAATGGTAGCCCAGCCATAATTCTCCAGAATCTGAGGCAGGGTCAGGTCTGTATTGACCTGGTCTGCGGCAGTATTGGATCCCTTGATGGCGTCAAAGGTCAGCAGATCTGCTGCCTTTTGCATCTCTTCCTTTACCTTGGCCTGATCCCAGGGAATCAGCACCATGCAGGCATCCGTGGTTACCGCTGCTCCACTTTCGGTAGACAGGCGGAAGGTAACTCCCTGAACGATGGCATCCCCATTGATGCCCTGAGAGGGATCTGCATAATAATAAGTGACACTTCCATCCTGGGCAATGAGATCTCCGCTGCCGTAGGTCACAGTTCCCGCATCGGTCAAAGTAACGGTGATATCTGCAGAACTCATGGAGCTAATGCCCTTGTTGTAAAGGACGGTATCAATTCTCTCCTCCATGGCCTCTGTCACATTGGCACCTTCCTCGTAATAGGACACCCGAAGCCGGCTTCCCAGGGCAGCCTTGATGGTCTCCAGAACAGCTGCATCGGCACTGCTTTGGGTCTGAACCGTGATCAGGAAGGTCTTGGTATCGCTGGCATTCCCCTTGGTCAGGGTAGCCGTCAGGGTCACCTGGGTATCATTTGCCGTAGGAAGGGTCACACTGCCATCCAGGGCAATAAGATCCGTATTGCTGCTGGTCCAGGTAATGACGCAGCCATGCTCTCCCAGGGTAGGAAGCTCCAGCTGGGTAGGAGCATTGATCAGGGTAGGCGTAAGGGTCAGAGCCGCCTTGTCTGCAGCCAGATCCTGCTCATCCTGAGAAATTACCGGTTCACTGCCTCCCTGCCAGGTCAGGACAGGATAACCACTGTTGATCCCATCTGCATCCATGTTATAAGCTCGATCGGTAGGACTTAAGGCCAGGGCAAAGGAGGCCAGCTTCATCTCTCCTTCCGTCTTGCTCTCCGTGGGATCCGCCTGGCCGGAACCTGCATATCCTACACCGCCATTCCTTGTAGTTCCTCCGTAGGTGGAGGAATAGCTATTTTCCAGATAATAGCAGTTGTTGACACTACCTGCCTGGGCGCCGCTGCTGTCGCCTATGCTGCCGGCGATGGCTCCGCAGAAGGGATCCACAAAGCTGCTCTGGGTGACCACACTGCCCACATTGTAGCAATTCTCCAGGCTGGATCCCGTGGTATTGGCCAGTCCCACGATACCTCCGGTACGGGAGGGACCGGTCACGGTGCCCCTGTTGTAGCAATTTTCCAGTTTGGCGCCGGCGATCTCTCCTGTGATTCCTCCCACTCCCCCGTAGCTGGCCCCGGAAGCGGTTACACTGCCTGCATTGAAGCAGCCCCTTACATTGCCGGAGCTCTTGCCTGCAATACCGCCCACATGGGGACAGGTGTAGGAGGAGCTGGTGGAGCCGCTATAAGAACTGCTGATACTGCCATAGTTGGCACAATTGCTGATGGTGCCGGGGCTATAGAGAACGCCCACGATGCCGCCCACTCTGGGTCCGGTGGCTGTTATGGTCATATAATTGATGCAATGGTCAAAGGCTCCGTAGGAAGCATTACAGATGCCGCCCACATTGCTGTATCCGCTGTTGCTGCCATATACCGTCAGATCCTTCACCAGACTCTCACTTCCATTGTAGGCAAAGAGAGCTGTATCCAGGCCATAGATGGTCTTTCCGTTTCCATCAAAGGTTCCTGCATATTGGTTGCTGTAGGAGCCGATGGAGGTCCAGTTATTGCTGCTGTCCTTGTAATTCACGTAAATATTGGCTGTCAGTCTGGCAGAATAGGTCACATTTCCCCCATTTACCTGGGCGGCGAACCAGGCCAGCTCTGCTGCATTGCCAATCTCATAGATTCCCTCTGCATTGGGAGTCACTTCCGTCTGCGTGCTTCCGTCCCAGGTTCGGTTGATCTCCAGACTCAGGGGAAGGGTCAGCGCCTGACCTGCCACGGTAAAGCTGCCCTCTAGCCCATAGTAGCGGGAATCCGTCACGGAATAGGTATAGGTTCCATCCGGCAGGGTGTAGACAAAAGCTTCTGGGCTGTCCGGGCTAAGGATGGTTCCGTCTGCGGCCGTAAGGGTCACGGTTGCGGGGGCTACCTCCTGCTGGTCCTCATCCGTGAAGGTCAGGGTCACCGGATAGGTGTCTGCCCCCACAAGAGTGATGGCCGGCATCTCCAGATTCTGATCCACCACCGTCAGGGTACCTTGGACGCTCTCGTAGCCGAATTTGGAAATGACATACGTATATGTCCCCACCGGGAGGGCAAAGACCCCTTCTTCCCTGGCCTGGAAGCTGGTTCCCTCTTCGTTGGTCACGGCAATGGCCGCTCCTGCGGGACTGACGGTAAAGGTTACCTCATAGGTTACCAGCTCCAGCTCGATAGAAAGGCTGGTACTTTCTCCGCTGATGGTTACCGTATCCTCCTTGGTCACGTAGCCTTCCTTGCTGACCCTGTAATCGTAGCTGCCATCCTCCAGGAGATAGACTCCCGGTTCCCCTTCTAGGGCTGCAGCCCCCTCCAGGGTTACTGTAGCCTCCTTGGGCAGGATAAAGGTCAATACGGTCCTGGCATTGGCATCCTGCCACTTCAGGACAGGATGGTCTGTCCCCTCCAGGCTGGCAAAGCTGCCCCCCAGAAGGCCGATGATGCCCTTGCTGGCCAGCTTTTCCTGGGATACCGGCTCTGTCTGGTCGGCCTCCGTCGCATTCTTGCCGATGGCCTTCCCGCAGCTGCCGGTCAGGTAATAGGTTCTGGTAATAACAGCCGAGCTGCCCCCCTTGCTGCCTGCCAGGGCTCCTGCCAGGCTGCCGCTGGCAGTTACGGTGCCGCTGTTGAAGCCCCCGGTGATCTTGCCGCCATATTCGCTGTGCAGCTGCCCCACCAGGCCGCCTACTCCATTACTGGTGCCTGCTCCCTGGATGGAAGCCGTATTATAGCAATCCTTGATCTCCTTGTTGGCAAATCCGGCGATGCCGCCCACAGAATCTCCCGTGGCAGTGACGGATCCCGTATTATAGCAGGCCGTCACAGGAATGGTGGCATTGCCCACGATTCCGCCTGCATTGGTTCCGCTGGTAACAGCAGCTGTGTTGGCACACTGGATAATGCCTGCTCCATAGCTTCCATTTCCTACGATACCGCCTACATAACGGCCGGCGCTTCCAATATCGATAGTTCCCTCGTTGCGGCAACCCTTCACAAGGCTGGAGGCTGCGCTGGCATTGGTCATATAGCCCACGATTCCGCCGATGGAATATCCGTCCGTTACCCCCTCCAGGAGGCTTAGGGACATCCGGTTGACGCAATTCTCCACACTGCCCCCTGCCAGGATGGCAACGATGCCGCCGGAATACTTGACCGCCTCCAGCTTGCCCTCCACCGTCAGATTGCGAATGGCTCCTCCGGTATAGACACAGCCAAAGAGACCTGCCCCATTCACAGAGGTAGAGCCGTAGGAGGTTACCTCATTTCCCAGGGGCTGCAAAGCGGAAATCCTATATCCCTGCCCATCAAAGCTTCCCGTATATCCCCCCTTCGGAGAGGTGGAGGTCACCTGGCCAATGGGGATCCAGTCCTGGTTCCCCAGGGAAATATCCTGGGTCAAAATGGCATTCAGTCCACAGGTGCTGGAGGCAGAACCTGCCAGCTGGGTATTCACCTGATCCCGGAACCAGGCCAGCTCATAGCCGTTGGAGATCTGATAGACCCCATCGATCTGCTGGGGCTCCATGGTGGTCTCCCCATCCCAGGCCTCACTGTAAACCAGGGCAATATCCTGGGAGAATCCTTCTTCTGTCAGGGTAAAGCTTCCCGTCTGGCTTCCATAGGTCTTGGCGGATACTACATAGGTATAGGCCCCCAGAGGCAGGCTGCGAGCCACCCCATTCTTCAGAGTCAGCTCCGTGCTTCCGTCTGCCATGGTAAGCCGAATCTCAGGCAGTCGATCCGAGGGGAAATCCTGACCGTCACTGGTCCTTACCCGGAAGGTCACTTCCCCGCTGACAACCGTGATGGTGGTCTCTGCGGTAACCGCCTGGCTGTTGCTATAATTCTCCCCGTCTCCCAGAGCAGTCACCCGCACCAGGTAGGTGCCGCTGCCGCCCAGATTCATCAGGGTGGTAAAATCCTTGGTCAGACCGGTGATGCTCTCGGAGAAGATAGCAGTAGAATCCTTAGCCAACTCTACCTTATAGCCCAGGGCGTGGTCCACCTCTGTCCAGCTGACAGTCTGATCCAGCCAGCTGACCTGAGGGGCTGCCAGGGTCTGGGGCAGGATTTTGGAGAGGGCAGGGGCATTCTTCAGGTAAGGAAATCCTGCATTGACAAAGCCGTCTTCCTCTGCATAGATCTGGAAATCCGTTCCCAGAGAAGTAAGAATCTCCCCATTCTTCAGTTCTGCCAGGCTCTTACCGCTTCCGCCGGTCAGAAGCGTTCCGCTGGCCGTCACGGTACTGGCCGTGCTGTAGAAGGAGGATCCCTCTGCGATATCCACATTACTGGTACCGGCAAGGGGACCGGCATTCCCCCCCTGAGCCGTCACATCCATCACGGCATAGGACTTCTGAATGCCAGCTTTGCTATAGTAACTGTCGCTGTTGCCCAGAAGGCCGCCGGCATAGCCGCCGGAGGTCACAAGACTGCCTCGGGCAAAGCAGCTGGTAATCTGGCCGTCTGAATAACCGGTGGAGCCGTTGAGTCCCCCCACATAATTGCCGCTGGCTGTAATCTGAATGCGCAGGGCATAGCATTCCGTCATATTTTTGCTATTCTGGCCAAACAGACCGCCCACACTGCTGGTGCCGTTGACTTCCGTATCCAGGACGGCACATTGACTGACAGCAATGGCACAATATCCTACCAGACCTCCGGTATAATTGCTGCCGCCTGTGACAGAGCTGTTCTTGACTGCACAGCCGCTTATGGTATTGCTGCTGCTGTAAACTGCCCCCGCCAGGACTCCTGCATAACCACTGGTGGTAGTTACGACAGCAGAATCCAGGGTCAGATTCGTAATGCTTGCATTGGTTCGTCCGAACAGGCCGGCATAGCTGTCTTCCTTGTCCACCTTCAGATGGGAAATCGTATAACCATTTCCCTCAAAATGTCCGGAGAAGGTATGGCTGCTGTCCTTTCCGATGGGGGTAAAGGCCTGATGATTCAGGTCGATATCCGCTGTCAGTATATAATAAGTAGAAGCCGTCAGACTGGTATCCCCTGCTACGATCTGCTGGCTCAGGTAGCTGAGCTCCTCCCCGGTCTCAATCTCGTAAGGAGCCGCCTGGCTGCCGTCCCCGCCTGCGAAGCCAGAAGCCACGGAGCCATCCCAGGCAGTCAGAGTCTCCAGCTCCAGCTCCAGAGTCTGAGCCTGGTCCCCTACTGTCACACTTCCCTTCAGGGTCTTATATCCGGCAGCCTTCACCTGGTAGGTATAGGTTCCGGCAGGCAGCTGGTAGACAAAGGCATCCTCCGCCTTAGGCTCCATCTTCCCATTCTCACTGTTATATACCTGAATAGCAACCTGGGTTCCCTCTGCTGCCCCCGTCGTCCGGAAGGTCACCTCCATCCGGTCTGCCGCAGTCAGGCTATCGGAAATAGCAAGATCTCCGCCCTCCACCTGGAAGCTTACATCCGTCTTGGTCTCATAACCAAAGAGCTCTGCGCTATAGGTATAGGTTCCATCCGCCAGGATCCAGGTATTGGTCTCGGCGGCCTCCTGGATGGTATCCCCCTGCTTTACCGTGATTCTTGCCCCCTCCGGCATGTTGGGGAAGGTTACCTTCCAGATCGGAGTCCATACGGCATAGAGCTCCAGATCCCCGTCTGAAAGTGTGACGGAACTGCCCTCTGCATAGACGACCTGACCCTCTGCGCTGGTTGCCCATCCTTCGAAACGATACCCCTCTCTGGTAAAGGGACAGGCCATCAGATTGCCTGTGCCGAAGATCCCCTGCTGGGTCTTAGTATCCGTACCGTCATTGGCATGGAGAATGACCTGGTGGGGCAGGGCTGCTGCAAAATCCTTGATCCAGATACAATCGGAATTCTTGTCCCCACTGAAATCCTTATAGTAGGCCAGACGAATACTCTCTCCCGCATTGACCTCCAGGCTGTAGGTCGCATACTCCGTCATGTCACCGCTGAAATCCGCCTTGCTGCCGGAATTGAGGACCGTCTTGGTTCCATCTGCGGCAATCCGGCTGATCTCCAGGTAATCGTATCTGGACTCACTGGAGGCCTTGTAGGTAAAGGACAGCTGGGCCGTCTGCCGGAAGGTCAGGGTGATTCCGGAATAGGAATTGCTCTTGCCTGCATTGGAGGAAACCAGAGCATTTTCCGTCTGATCCACCGTCATGGGATAGGTTCCGCCACTTCCGCCGGTCTCGGTATCATTGACTACAGCAGCAATTCCCTCCAGTCCCTGGAAGAAGGCAGCAAAGTCAGACCCGGTATCCGAGGCTGTCTCCACTACCTGCAGCTGATAGATGACCGGATCTACCTTCTCCGCATTGCAGCCATAGCTGCCATTGGACATACTGGGCCAGTTGGGAGCTCCCACTACCACCGTCAGGATATCCCCGGGAGCCACATTGACCTCTTTTCCCCGGCTTACCAGGGCGGAATCCGTATGCCAGCTGTCCTCCGTCAGGGCTTTGGCCTCCTCCAGAGTCATATCCTTCCGGAAGATCCCTGTGAGAAAATTCTTATTGGCCGCAGCCGGAGTCAGGGTGACGGCAGCACTTTCCACCTGACCCACCACCAGCTCATAAGTCGTACGTCCTGCGGAAAAAGCAGGATTCAGTTCTGCCCCCTCCACCGTCAGGTCACTCAGTTTCTTATCACTGGAGCTATAATCGCTTCCCACATCCTTACCCAGAGTCAGAGAATAGGTAAGGCAGATGACATCGCCATCTCCCAGGGTATCAGCGGCATAGGTAATCTCTGACAGACCCACGTTGGGGAACCAGTCATTGACACTGATCATCCAGCCGCTGAGACTGGTGGTTCCGGCCTTGAGACCGTCCACCTCGGAAATGTATCCCGTGTCGGCACCTGTCACCGTATGACCCTCCAGGGCCTCCTGAATACAGGTCATGGCCGTGGAATCCTCATACAGGTTCACTTCCTTGTCCACGCGACGGCCGCTCCATTGTTCTGCGTCCGTCTCCCATTCGCCGTAACCACCGCCTTCGGCAGGCAGAGCTGTGTTGTTCTCCACCAGCACCCGCACCTTGCCCACCGGCGTCTTCTCCTCCGTCTCTGCCGCCAGCAGCCCCGTAGGGCACAGACCCAGCAGCATAACCAGGGACAGAAGCAAAGCCAGCAGCTTGTGGCCGGTTCTTGTTCTTCTTCCTTGCATGTTTGTCCTCCCTGTTTCATTTGATGTGTTGTTGGTCGCCTCCACCACAAACGAAAACACCCGTGTAGCCGGATGACTGACTACACGGGTGCAAATTCTCTGATAAAATGCATGTGCAGGCAGTCCGGTAGTGGCAGATGCCTGGCTTACAGTCCTACGTATCTGACTTATCTGCTGCCCGATTCCCTGTCCGCATTCTTCCCTGTGCCCAAGGCACACTCCCATGAGCCCTGCCTCTGGCAGGAGCCTCCCTGCATGGATTCCTTCGCTATGCGTATCCCGGATCAGACAACAGCTTCACAGTGACCTACTCGCGGGGATTCTCACCCCATTCCGTTTCTTTTCACAAATCCGTGAAACTATGACTGTTCGCCTTTGTAAATGTGACCATAAAAGACAAGCTTCGATGTCTCGTCTACTTCCAATATACCATATTTTCCCTATTATTCAAGTCCTCATTTATTATGAAAGCCCCGACAAGCAGCCGGGCTGAGGGCAAGCTTGCGACGCGGAGCTAGTCCCGTGAGGGGCTTGCGCCGAAGCACGGATATTTGTCGGGCAAGACGGTATCAACAAGTAGCCCGATAGGGCGGATTGTTGATACCGGCGGCGACTGCGGGAGCGCGCAGCGCGGAGCAGTCGGCT
>CAVLCU010000205.1:0-3003 GCA_963661545.1 Lachnospiraceae bacterium
CCTTTCAGACGATATCCAAGTCAGTTGCCAAGCGCAAGATAGGCAGCGGCTTTTTCGGTGAGGGACGGGATGTTCAGGATGCCCTTACCCAGCTTTTGCGTTATCTGGGGGTTAAGGAGAAAAAAACACCGGAAAAAATGAAAACTCTGGAGGAAAAGCTGGATTACCTTCTGGCCTCCACCGGCATTTTCTATCGCAGTGTCCGCCTTGAGGGGAAATGGTACCGGGATGCCATGGGCATTATGATGGGAAGCATGAAGGCGGACGGAGCTGTGGTGGCCATTCTGCCTGGGGATATGGGGGGCTTTGTTTATGTGGATCCCCATACGGGACGCCGGAAGAGAATCGACAGGGAGGAGGCCGAAAAGCTCAGCGAAGAGGCCTACTGCTTCTACCGGTCATTTCCTATGCGTGCCCTTAGGCCCACGGATATCTGGCGGTACATGCAGAACTGTCTGTCGGTCTGGGATATTGCCACCTATGGGGCAGCGGCTCTTTTGGTAACCTTTGTGGGACTTTTGCTTCCGAAGCTTAATAAGGTCCTGACGGGCACGGTGGTAAGCTATGGCAGTGAGCAGCTTTTGGCATCGGTTATGATCTTTATGCTGTGTGTGACGGTGGGAAATCTGATATTTACCGCCGTGAAGCAGCTCCTTCAAAGCCGCATCGGCATTAAAATGTCAAACAGCATTACCGCTGCCACCATGATGAGGGTGCTTTCCCTGCCCACTGATTTTTTTCAGAATTATTCCACCGGTGAATTGAATCAGTATCTGTCCTATATTACCGCCATGTGCGATGCGGTGGTGGATGCCATCTTTTCCGCCGGCCTCACAGGCCTGTTTTCACTGGTTTATCTGATTCAGGTTTTCTCCTTTGCCAGGGTGCTGGTGGTGCCCTCCCTCCTGGTGACGGTTCTCACGGTAGCCGTCAGCTTAATGACCACCTTCGCAAAGATCTTTATCAATAAGGAACAGATGAAGCTGGAGGCTGAGGAGCTGGGCATTGTATATTCCACCATTGACGGCATTCAGAAGATTCGACTTTCCGGTGCGGAAAACCGGGCCTTTGCCAGATGGGCGGAATGCTATGCCAAGGAGGCGGAGCTTAGCTACAATCCGCCGGCCCAGGTGAAATTCAGCCCGGTCATCACCCTGGCTATTTCTCTGGCGGGTACTCTTTTTATCTATTATCTGGCTGTTAAAAATAATATTGCCGTGTCGGATTATTATGCCTTTAATGCTTCCTATGCCTACATTACCACAGCCCTAACCTCTCTGACCTCCGTGGCCACCACCGCTGCAAAGATCAAGCCGGGACTGGAGCTTATCAAGCCCCTTCTGGAGGCGGTGCCGGAAACCGCCGATGGTCTTGAAACCGTCACTGAGCTTTCGGGAGAGATTGAGATTTCCAATGTGTCCTTCCGGTATCAGAAGGACAGTCCCATGGTACTTAAGGATATTTCTCTCCATGTGCCGAAGGGACAGTATGTGGCGGTGGTGGGAAAAACCGGCTGCGGCAAATCCACCCTGCTGCGCCTGCTTCTGGGCTTTGAAAAGCCCACCATGGGTAATATTTATTATGATAAAAAGGATATTGCCGGCCTTGATATGCGTTCTGTGGGAAAGCAGATCGGAACGGTCATGCAGGACGGCAAGCTTTTCCAGGGCAGCGTCTATGACAATATTGTCATTGCCGCTCCGGAGGCTACACTGGAGGATGCCTGGGAGGCGGCGGAAATTGCCGGCATTGCCGAGGATATCCGACAGATGCCCATGGGAATGCACACCATGCTGTCGGGAATGGCCGGCGGTGTATCCGGCGGTCAGAAGCAGCGGCTGATGATTGCCCGGGCCGTGGCACCGAAGCCTAAGCTGCTTTATCTGGATGAGGCCACCTCTGCCCTTGACAATCTGACTCAGAAGCATGTGGCAGAATCCCTGGATACTCTTAACTGCACACGGCTTGTGATTGCCCATCGGCTGTCCACCATTCGTCACTGCGACCGGATCCTGGTGATTGATGAGGGAAGAATCGTGGAGGATGGCACCTATGATGAGCTGATGGAAAGAAAGGGATATTTTTCAGAGCTTGTGGAAAGACAGCGGATTTAAGAGAACCGCCCTTAGCCTGAAAAGGTGAAAGGCGGTTTTGCCATTGAGCGGTTGTCAGAAAATAAAAAGAAGGGTATAATTCTTTCTTATACGTTAATCTATTAAAGTGCCGGCCGGAGCCTTCAGGAGAAGAGGCACAGCCGGGTCTAAAGAGGAAGAGATCATGCCGATTACAGAATTACTTGAACGGAATGCCGAATTATACGGCAATGAGGTGGCACTGGTGGAGCTGAATCCGGAAATAAAGGAGAATCGCCGGATCACCTGGAAGGATTATGAGCTGATCCAGCAGACAGAGGACAGACCCTACCGCCATGAGATCACCTGGGGAGTTTTTGATGAAAAGGCCAACCGGGTAGCCAATATGCTTCTGTCACGGGGGGTTGAAAAGGGAGATAAGGTAGCTATCCTTATGATGAACAGCCTGGAGTGGCTGCCCATTTATTTTGGTATCTTAAAGACAGGAGCGGTGGCAGTTCCCTTTAATTTCCGCTATTCCTCAGATGAAATCGCCTATTGCGCCGAGCTGGCGGATGTGAGCGTGCTTTTCTTTGGACCCCAGTTTATCGGTCGTATCGAGGCCATCGAGGATACCTTAAGCCGGGGACGGCTTCTGATTTATGTGGGAGAAAACTGCCCTACCTTTGCTGACAGCTATCGGGAGCTGGTTCAGGACTGCTCCAGCCGGGCACCGGAAATTACCCTGACGGAGGATGATGAGGGAGCCATCTATTTCTCATCAGGCACCACCGGTTTCCCCAAGGCTATTCTGCATAAGCATCGCTCCCTGACCCAGGCGGCAGCTATGGAGCAGAATCATCACGGTCAGACCCATGAGGATGTTTTTCTCTGTATTCCGCCGCTCTATCATACCGGCGCAAAAATGCAT
>CAVLCU010000205.1:3013-4917 GCA_963661545.1 Lachnospiraceae bacterium
CCCATGAGGATGTTTTTCTCTGCATTCCGCCTCTTTATCACACCGGGGCCAAAATGCACTGGTTCGGATCCCTCTGGTCAGGCAGCCGGGCGGTGCTCCTTAAGGGAACCGCACCGGATACGATTTTAAAAGCCGTTTCTGATGAGGGCTGCACCATTGTCTGGCTTTTAGTTCCCTGGGCTCAGGATATTCTGGATGCTCTGGATCGGGGAGATGTGAAGCTTACGGATTATCCCAATCTTAAGCAGTGGCGTTTGATGCACATCGGTGCTCAGCCGGTGCCGCCGTCTCTGATCCGTCATTGGAAGGATTATTTCCCCCATCATGACTATGACACCAATTACGGCCTTTCGGAGTCCACAGGTCCCGGCTGCGTCCATCTGGGGCTTCATCATGAAAATAAGATCGGAGCCATTGGCATCCCGGGCTATGGCTGGGAGGTTAAGATCGTGGATGAGGCTTACCGGGAGGTGGCAAGAGGCCATGAAGGAGAGCTGTGTGTCAAGGGTCCCGGCATCATGGAATGCTACTATAAAAATCCGGAGGCAACGGCAGAGGTTCTGCCGGGAGACGGCTGGCTTCGTACCGGGGATGTGGCAGTTCAGGATGAGGACGGCTATTATTTCCTGGTGGACCGGAAGAAGGACGTTATCGTTTCCGGCGGTGAAAACCTGTATCCGGTTCAGATCGAGGACTTTTTAAGAACCAATGACAAGATCAATGACGTGGCAGTCATCGGCTTTCCGGATAAGCGGCTGGGAGAAATTGCCGGCGCCATTATTCAGCTGAAGGAAGGAGAAGAGGCCACGGAAGAGGAAATCAATGAATTCTGCAAAGCGCTGCCCCGGTACAAGAGACCGAAGAAAATCATCTTTGCCGAGGTGCCCCGAAATGCCACGGGTAAGATTGAAAAGCCGGCCCTTCGAAAAAAATACGGGGCGGATAAGCTGGTAGCCATGGAAATCCAGGCACAGAAGGCAGAATGAGATTTTTGGCAGCTCAGTCAGAGAAATAACGTCATCCCAGTGACGGTTTGGAGGAGAAAAACGTGAAGGAACTTTTGCTTGGCAATAAGGCAATTGCCCGGGGCCTCTACGAGGCCGGCTGCGGTTTTGTATCCAGCTATCCCGGTACACCCAGTACCGAGATTACCGAGGAAGCGGCTAAATTTGAGGAGATTTACTGTGAGTGGGCACCGAATGAAAAGGTGGCTTTAGAGGCTGCTTTTGGTGCCAGTCTTGGAGGTCGGCGCTCAGCCAGTGCCATGAAGCATGTGGGCCTTAATGTGGCGGCGGATCCTTTGTTTTCCATTTCCTATATCGGTACCAATGCCGGACTTGTGATCTGTGTGGCAGATGACCCTGGTATGCATTCCTCTCAGAATGAGCAGGATTCCCGGCATTATGCCCGGGCGGCGAAGCTGCCCATGCTGGAGCCCTCAAATTCTCAGGAGGCCAGGGATTTTGTTCTTCGGGCCTATGAGATTTCCGAGAGGTTCCATACTCCGGTAATGATTAAAATGGTGACCCGGGTGGCTCATTCCCAGAGCATTGTGGAGCTGGGAGAGAGAGAGGAAAGAGAGCTTCTTCCCTATGAAAAGGATCAGGAGAGGGTTATGATGCCGGCTCAGGCTAAGCGGGCTCATTATCGTGTGGAGAAGCGGACCCAGGATCTTGTGGCCTTTGCGGAAACGGATCCCCTGAATTTTGTGACAGAGGGAGAGAACCACAGCATCGGCATTATTACCTCCTCCACCTCCTATCAGTATGCCCGGGAGGTTTTCGGCTATCGTCATCCCATTCTGAAGCTTGGGATGATCAATCCCCTGCCGGTTCAGAAGCTGAAGGATTTTGCGTCCTCCGTGGATAAGGTTTATGTCATCGAGGAGCTGGATCCCTTTATTG
>CAVLCU010000206.1:0-4895 GCA_963661545.1 Lachnospiraceae bacterium
CCATCGGCAGCAGTGAAATAGATAAAGGCCGGTGCCGCCACCAGAAGAATCAGCATAACCACCTGAATAGCCGGCATAGCCAGGCCCTCCAGAACCGGCTGGCTGTAGGTTCTCTTTAAGGAATAGCCCCTCTTCAGGAAGAAAACTCCCACTAAAACGCCCCCGGCAAAGCCCACCAGACCAAAGATGGCATTAAGATCGCCGCCGGCAAGACGGATGATCATACGGAAGGGGCAGCCAAGGAACATAAGACAGCCGATGGCCACAAAGAAGCCGAGAATAAACCGGGTTAAGGGTGAACTGCCTCCCCGTGCGCGGAATTCCTTTCCACCGAAAGAAATCAGAAAGCTTCCCAGAACAATACCGATGATTTCGGGACGGATGTACTGAACCGCCTCTGCCCGGTGAAGTCCAAGCCCTCCGGCCGTATCCCGGATAAAGCAGGCAATACAGAAGCCCATGTTCACCGGATTGCCAAAAAGCACCAGAATCGACGCAATAACGCCGATGATCAAGCCGGCAATGATAATGCCGGTTTTCCCATTTTGTTTACTCATGTGAATCCCCCCTTAAACGAGTTATTTTATTTCAGCAATCGTATCACGAAGATTTGAACATATCCAATAAAATTTATTTGGCATTTCCCGATATTTATTTGATTCTCAAATAAATAAATGATAAGCTCAGAGACAGAACTAAAAAAATCGTAACGATTCAGAAACCCCTTTGCAAAATCAAATCCAAATGGCTTCCTTTTTCCTCACGGGGTTGTTTCGCCATATCAAAGGGCTTACCCGCCTGAAGGCAGCCGCCTCTGGATGCTGGATAACCACGGATGATTATCATATCAAAGGACTTACCCGCCTGAAGGCAGCCTTGGCAGAACGTCGTTTTGTATGGCTCTGAACCGTTACCAAAAATCATGGGTATTTAAGGAGGAGACGACTATGCGGCGGATTTATCTTGACAACGCGGCCACTTCATTTCCCAAGCCCCCTTCGGTGGCTGAGGCCCTTCGGGATTATATTACCGGCTGCGGCTGCAACATCAACCGGGGCTGTTATGCCTCGGCTTATGAGGCGGAGGAAAAGGTCTTTGAAACCCGTGAGCTTCTCTGCCAGCTTTTTCATGGAGAGGACCCCTCCCAGGTGGTTTTCACCAAAAACATTACCGAAAGCCTGAATATCCTGATAAAGGGACTCTTAAAGCCGGGAGATCATGTCCTGGTTTCTTCTATGGAACACAATGCTGTCATGAGACCCCTGAACCAGCTTGGTGCCCTGGGCATTACCTTCAGCCGCATTCCCTGTCAAAGGGACGGCTCTCTTGACCCGGGCAATCTTGCCGGGTTCATAACAGACAGAACTAAAGCCCTTATCATGACCCATGCCTCCAATGTCTGCGGTACTCTTCTTCCCCTTAAAAAGGTGGGAGAATTCTGCCGGCAAAACCACCTGATTTTTATTCTGGATACGGCTCAGACCGCCGGCATCCTGCCCATTGATATGAAGGCAGACGGCATTGACGCACTGGCCTTTACCGGCCACAAGGGCCTTTTGGGTCCTCAGGGCATCGGAGGATTTATTTTAAAAAAATCCCTTAATCTTCAGCTGGAGCCTCTGATTACCGGAGGCACTGGAAGCTTCAGTGATACCGAAGAGGTTCCCCTTGTTATGCCGGACCGTTTTGAAGCCGGTACCTTAAATCTTCCCGGCATCATGGGTCTTCGCGCCTCCCTTCTGTATCTTAAGGAAATGGGGTGTGACGCCATTTATCATCATGAGCTTAGCCTCACGGAAGCCTTTCTGAAGGGCCTTCTGCCCATTGAAAAGGAAGGCCACCTTTCCCTGATAGGCAAAAAGGATCTGACAGATCGTGTAGGGGTGGTATCCATCAGTACGCCGGAACAGGATCCTGCCAAAATCGCCTATCTTCTGGACGATAAATACGGCATTATGACCCGGGTGGGACTCCACTGTGCCCCCTCGGCTCACAAAACCCTGGGAACCTTCCCCACCGGCACCATCCGTTTCTCCTTCGGTGCCTTCACAGACCCTTCCGATATTGATCTGTCTCTTAAAGCCTTAAAGGAGGTTCTCTATGGAGTTTAAGCATCTGCAAAGCTTTGTCGCCGTTGTGAAATACAGCAGCTTCACCAAGGCCGCTGACGTCCTTTTCCTAACCCAGCCCACCATCAGCTCGCAGATTCGACAGCTTGAGGAGGAGCTTAAGGTAACCTTGATCCGCCGGACAACAAAATCCATTTCCGTCACAGAGGCCGGGATGGAGTTTTACCATTTTGCCGAAGCCATTCTCTCTCAAAAGGAAAGAATGCTTAAGCATTACCTTTCCCCCAATTCAAAGCTGATTGAAATCGCTTCCTCCAGCATTCCTGCCGACTGCCTTCTTCCCCGGGCCATCGCCTCTTACCAAGGGCTCTGCCCGGATATTACCTATAACATCCACAAGGGAAACAGCGAAAATGTAACGGAAGCAATACTGGAGGGTCGTTATGATATAGGGCTTATCGGTATGCCCTGTCAGGATAAGGAGCTTAAAAGTATTCCCCTGTGCCGGGATCACCTGGTGCTGATCATGCCTCCAAAAGAGCCTTATCTTTCCTATCTTGCTCATCCTGAGGACATCAGCTGGCTTGTGGACACCCCCTTCATTCTCCGGGAGGAGGGCAGCGGCAGCGGCCGGGAGGCTCTCTCTCTTCTGTCACGGCTGTCCATCGATGAAGAGAAGCTTCAGGTTTCTGTCCGCGTCAACAGTCCCGATGTCATAAAAACCCTGGTGAAAGCCGGCCTTGGCGTGTCCCTGATTTCAGATCTTGAGGTCCAAAAAGAGCTTCAGGAGGGCAGCTTGGCAGCTCTTCATTTCGACGCCGAGGAAGATGGCCGACTCTTTTACCTGATTTACCGGAAAAATCAAATCTTTCCCGAATACATCCGGGATTTTATGGATTTTCTCGTGACCACAGTTAAAAGCTGAGAAAAAACGCTGAGTTGCAACCCGAGGTGCCATTTTGTAAGGCGAGATGCTCTCCACAATATCAATATTCAAAACTTAAAAAAAAAGTCCCCACGTTGCCGTGGGGCTTCTTCTATTTTTAAGCTGTTTGCTGAAGGTTTATTTCACAAGACCTTTCTGTGTCTTCTTCACGTGCTTAAAGACATCCTCAAAGCGGTTTAAAGCCTCATCAATGATCTCCGGAGTATCCGCCATGGAGGTATAAAGCCGTGACCCTGCCAATGTCACCAGGCCATTGGCCATATAAGCTGCTCCCATTCTTTCCATGGAATCCTTCCGGACATACATCATATCCTTATTTTTCAAAATACCAAGGGCTGACTTCAGGAAGCACATGGAGGAGAAATCAAAGCTCATGGCACCGGTGCATTCCAAATGACAGATAGAGCCCTGATTATAGGCTACAAAGGGCAGGCTATAGATTTTGATCAGATCCTTCAGGCCGTCCGTTATGCGGTCACCCATTTTTCCGGCCTTTTCACGGGCATTGGTGGCTGCGATTTCCTGAATGGCTGCCGTTCCTGCCACGCAGGACAGGGGATTGGCTGCCAGGGTGCCTCCCACATAGGCTCTGTGCTTGCCTGTAGCCAGGCCTGCCGCCATAAGGGACGCATATTCTCTTTTGCCTCCCACGCCGCCGGCTGAGGGATAGCCTCCGGCAATAATTTTTCCGAAAACCGTCAGATCCGGCACCACCTCAAAGTATTCCTGAGCACCGCCCAGAGCCACCCTGAAGCCGGTAACTACCTCGTCAAAGATCATCAGTGCTCCATACTGATCACACAGCTCCCGAACCCCCTTATTATAATCATAGGCAATAGGTCTGGTGCCGCTTTCCGGGCCGCAGGGTTCTACCATAACCGCTGCCGTTCCTCCCAGGAAACGGTTTCTCTTAAGCAGAGCCTCCAGCATATTCAGATCATTTGGCCGGCATTCATCGGTGGTACGATAGGCTGCCTTGGGAATGCCGTGAGACTCCAAAAGTCCCCGGGAGCCCGGGATTTTAAGACCGTAAACCAGCTGGTCCGACCAGCCATGATAGGCGCCGCCGATCTTAATGACCCGCTTTTTTCCTGTGGCAATGCGGGAAATCCTAAGAGCTGCCATGCAGGATTCCGTTCCTGAGCCCAGCATACGGAACATTTCCACATGAGGCATGTGCTTATTGATTTCCTTCGCCAGCATCAGCTCAGATTCATGGAGAAGACCGGTTACCGGACCGCATTCCTCCAGAAGAGCCATCACCTTTTTTCTCACCGGAGCATAATTGGAGCCCAGGATCGTCGGGCCTCCTGCCTGAAGAAAGTCGATGTACTGATTACCGTCCTTATCATAAAGATAAGCACCATCAGCCCTGGCCATTCACATGGGGAAGGGTTTATTGAAGGCCAGATTATGCTGAACGCCTCCGGGAATGTATTTCTGCGCCTCCTCATAAACCGCCTTTGAAGCCTGACATTTCTCATCGTAATAGGCCATAACCTTATCATAATACTCATCATCAACCTCCCAGATAGGCTGGCTGGTGAGGTTTTTCAGCTGCCGATTGATCTCATTAGGATCATCCCATCTTGAAATACCGCAATTTTTCATTTTTCTGCCTCCTCTAATGCTTTGCTCTGCTATTAGTATCAATGCTTTTTCCAAAGACCACAAAACGGTCATACAGGTATTCCAGAATAAAATTGCACACCATATTCAGGATCGTAACCAAATAAGCATTCCACAAAAGCTTCTCTGCCAGATAATTGCCAAGAATCGTACTTGCCGGCGTAAAGACCGCATAGAAAAGAGCCACCTTCACCATGGCCACCGGCACATTGTTAGCCGACTGAAAGGTAAATTTCCGGTTCAGAGTAAAA
>CAVLCU010000207.1:0-4794 GCA_963661545.1 Lachnospiraceae bacterium
GGGGTGCGGGGGCAGAGCCCCAGCCTGTAAAGTCTGACGCCTCTTTACACAAGGAACCTTTGACTTTCTGAACTTGCTGGTCGACAGTTGGTTTGAAATTGTGTAAAATATTTACCACATAGAAAAAGTTTATCTTTTGCAGAGCGGTATTGTGAAAATGATGTTAGCTCTGCTTTTCTTTGCGGGCGGAACAGTAACAAGCCCATTTCAATCTTGCTTTTCCCCAGTTAGCGTTGTAAAATGTATCTTGTATCGGACCGTCGGAGCCGACCTTGGAGCGGCTACCCCGAAGGGTCAAAAGACAGAGTAAAGGAAGGACATAAAGATGCAGCTTAAAAAACCCTTTAGACCACTAGCTATTTTGCTGGCAATCGTAATGGTATTGACCCTGGTGCCAGTATATACCTTTGCGACCGGCTCTTTTTCCTATTCCATCACCGACACCCCCTCGGTGGGGAGCAGTTGGGCCAAGTTTGGCTCCGGCACCATCAGCGGGGAAGCCGGAGGAGTTGTGGGTCACACATGGAACGGGTCCAACCTTAGCGTTTTCCTGACCCAGGACACCCCGGATGATGCTGTGATCACCAGCAGCTGGGACAAGACCGGAACGACTACCGGCTCCTATTCCATTACAGGCACAGGCGATGTCACCCTGACCGGCGGCACCGCAAGCCAGACCCTGAATCTCATGTTTGGCGGCAGAATCTCACAGGGAACCATCCAGATCCTCTATACCAAGGATCAGGCTCCTGTGCTTGCAGAGGGGCAGAGTGGGTCAGCCCAGGCAGAAACTGATGTAAATGCAAGCTACCAGGTTGATCTTGGCGGCATTTTCACGGATCCGGACGGGGATGCTCTGACCTATCAGGTCAAGATAGACGAGGGCGCTTATGCGGATGTTAGCGGAAGCAGCTATACATACGCAGCCACCGCAAGCGGCAGCCATACCCTGGTATTCCGGGCTTATGACGGCGTAAGATATTCCGAGGATACCTATACCCTGGCTCTTACGGTCAAGAACTCCTCCGTCACCTACGATCTGCCTGTGACTCTTCCGGCGGGTCTTTCCGTCAGCTTCTATGCTGTAAATGAGGTACAGAGCGGCACTGCCCTCCAAGGGGAGGCTCTGACTTATGAAAATGGCATCGTGAAGGTTCCAGAGAGTGTGACCAGGATCAGCTGGGAGGCAGAGGGTCTGGTGGGAACCAGCGCACCTGTTTCCTCCGGCACAAGCCTGGAGCTGGTGCAGGTATCCTATGCTGTCAAGCTGGATTCCGGTCAGGCGGATACCGGGGCCACGGTAGCCATTACCGATGGGGAAGGCCTTACGATCAGCGGTACCGCAGCAGACACGTATCTGCTTCCTGTTATCGCAGGCTTTACCTATAAGCTGACCCCCAGCAGCACCTACAGCGGCAGCTATAATGGGGCAGAGCTGACGGCTCAGACCCCTGCTTCCGGAACGGTTTCGGTGACCTTTGTCCGCAAGCATTTTACCGTAATCGCACCGGAGGGTTCCCTGGTTTCTGCGGGTACTCTCAGCACCAATTATATTTATTCCTTCCAGGAGCCTCTTAGCACGAAGACCCAGGAGGGCAAGGTCATCTATGAATTTGCCCCCTTAAGCGGCTCCGCCTTCGTCAGAGTACAGCGTTCGGAAGACGAGGACGCAGTGACCTATTGGGATTGGACCTCCTCCAAGGCGGATGGACAGACCATCACCTTGACCGAGGATATGCTCTTTATGGAGGACGACCACGCCTTTGATGCAGATACGGTCTATCATAACTACGAGGAGAACCCTCTGGACGTGGCAGACCTTTATCTCAACGCAAACGAAAAGGGCTCCATGAATCTTGGAGTCGGCGATACCTATACCTTGAATATTTTCCGCAATTGGCAGATCATAGAGAGTTTTATGAATTCCAAAGCTTCTCTTCCCGACGTTACCTATACTCTGGTGGATGAAAATGGGGAAGAAAGCGATGTGGTGACGGTTACTCCGGATCAGAAGAACAGCTCGGTCGCGACCCTCAAGGCCAACAAGGAGGGAACGGCCATCCTTCTTGTGACCTATGATGCCCTCTATACGGATCTTGCCACCAGAAGTGCCGGCGGAGCCCAGGGCGGGGCCAGCAAGTTTTCCGCTCTCTGGCCCGAAAATACCGGGGTTTTGGTGGTTACTGTTGGCGATGATGGGGAGACCCCTGCCACCAATATGACCATCAATCCGGGCAAGAATACCAACACGGCTACCAGCAAGCTGGTGGGAGACCAGCTGGACGCTGAGCATGATGTTCTCTACTATATTGGAACAGAGGGGGCAAGCTATTCCTTTACTCCCGAAGAGGGCAGCCAGGTTTCGGTGGCCAGAGCCTCCCTGACCGGTGGCAAGCTTACCTATAAAGGCTTTACCGGCGATGGGATCACAGTGGACGCTGAGACTGGAGAAGTGACTATTTCCGGACTTACCGCCGGAAGCCATATCATCAAGGTGGAGAAGGAGGGGAAGGCCGCTTATCAGGTCATCCGGGCAAAGCAGACCAGCTATACCATTACCGACGCAGAGGGCAACCCTGTGACGTCTGATACCAAGGTAGAAGCCGGAAGTCAGCTGACCATCCAATTCGGCGACCTTTACAACCCCATCAGCAAGCTTTCCGGTATCTATAATACCAACTGCCGTATCTATTACCAGGGCGAGGATGGCACCGAGTTCAGAGGGAACAATGGAAGTAATTTTGGATATTATGCCTTTGCTTCCAATTCCGACCTTCATAAGATTACCGTGACGGTTCCGGCTGATTGGACCGAAAGTACCTATACTCTTTCCGGCTGCCTCCAGACCGGGGGATTCGGAGAGACTGCAGGAAAACACCGGGGCGTGACCTATGCCACCGGCAAGCCTGCCAATACGACTGCTAACTCTACCGCAGCATACTTAGGGGAGCTTCCCCAGATAGAGCTGCAGGTAGCCACCGGCGACGAGCCGGGGGGCGATTATAGGATCTCTGTGGCAGAGGGGGGCAGCGCAGCCATCGGCGAGACCGTGACGGCCTCCATCCAGGTGGAAAGCCAGCAGGAGACTACCTACAACTCCTATGCCTTTACTGTTACCTATGATGCAGAGAAGCTTACCTATACCGGTATCAACACAGATGCCACGGTCAAGGATGAAAATGGCATTCTGACCATATCCGGCTATGGCTCCGACAAGACCTGCGGTACCGATGCCATCCTTCTGTCCTTTACCGGCAAGGCTCTGGGTCAGGCTCAGGTGACCGTCACCAAGGCTAACATAGACAAGGCTGAGAATGCAGATGCCCAGGACGCCCCCGAGGCTGTCATCACAGAAGGGACTGCCAATTTCACCATAACCGGCTACCGGGTATCCCTTTCCGGCGACTTTACCGGTGCCAGCACCGCAGAGCCTGGAGCGGATTATACATTTACCGCGAAAGACATCCATTACGATTATACAATTGATGCCAAGATGGGGGGCCAGACAGTAGAGTTCACGGACAATGGAGATGGCAGCTATACCATCCAGAATATTACCGGGGATCTGGCCATCACGAATACGAAGACCCCCAAGACCTATTCTGTCAGTGTAGAGGGCACGGGTCAGGAGGACCTGGAGGCTGCCTCCACCGCTACCTACCTGTCTGACTACAGCTTCCGCCTGACCCGGGACGAGAAGTACACCTATGAGGTGGAGGTAACGGTAGGGGGTCAGGCCTATAGCCCAAGCCTGGGGGAAGACGGCAGCACTTATACCATCCAGGGGGCAGATGTAACAGGTGCCATCCTCATCCGTGCAGCGAAGGAGGCAAAGCCTGTAACGACAACTGAAATCACCTTCACAGGATCCGGCTCCGGAGACGTGAAGGGAGGTAGCAGCCAGAGGGCAGACAATGGACAGGATTTCACCTTCGAGATCAATGCCGCTGAGGGTTACGACTATTCTGTAAGCCTGGACAAGGAGACCTTGAAGGCCGGCAGCGAGGGAATCTATACCATCCCCGGCTCCCGGCTGACCGGCCAGGCTGTCACAGTTACGGTGGAAAAGACCGCCAGGAGCGTCATAAAGGTCCAGGTATCTGAGTATATCAAGCTGAACGGAAAGACGATGTGGCTGGTGAGCGCTGCCGGCACCCTCTCCCAGGACAAGGTTTTGGCCTATGAGGGAAGTGCCATGTTCTGGTCTGACAAGTACCAGGCATATTGCTATCTGGTGATTTCTGACCAGACCCTGGAGGAGGTACAGACAGAAGCTCCGGCTAAGGTAGCTGAGGCCTCCGCCGACAAGATAAGCATAGGATATGGCTGCGACGTAAACGGGACAGGCCTGGTAGACGTCAACGACGCCCAGCTCACTTATAATATGTACAATGCCAGGTATGAAAGCTTTGAGACCGTCTCCATGCAGAAGTTCCTGGAGGCTGATGTCAACGGGGACAAGACGGTAAGCATCCTGGATGCCGCTGCCATCATCGACGCCATGCTTGCTTAAGCAGGCTGGAGGGCAGTCGCCGCCAATATCCACAAGCTGTGGTATGCCCCACAAGGGGACTAGCGTTACGTCGCGAGCATCCCACAGCTTGTGTCTACCCTCCGGGGCTTTCGAAAATATCTTAAAATACCCCTTGACATTGGGTGGGTGTGGTGGTAGAATAACTTTTGCGCGATTCGGTGAAACGTGTATGAAGTCCGGAGAGGTATCGAAGTGGTCATAACGAGGCGGTCTTGAAAACCGTTTGTCCGAAAGGGCGCATGGGTTCGAATCCCATCCTC
>CAVLCU010000208.1:0-1291 GCA_963661545.1 Lachnospiraceae bacterium
ATGGAGGAGAAGGCGTTGGCAGGGTAACAAAGCCGGGGCTGGATCAGGCAGTCGGTCAGGCGGCCATCAATTCCGTGCCCAGACAAATGATCAAGGAGGCGGCGGAGGATCTTTTCCAGAAGCTGGATTATGAGGGCGGAGCCGATATCCGGATCCTCGTTCCGGAGGGAAGAAGGATCGCAGAGAAAACCTTTAATCCCATGCTGGGGATTCAGGGAGGCATATCCATTCTGGGAACATCCGGAATCGTAGAGCCGATGAGCATGCAGGCCTTGCTCGATACCATTGAGCTGGAGCTGAGGCAGGCGGCGGAAATGGGACATAAGAGGGTGATTCTGACACCCGGAAATTATGGCATGGACTTTCTGAAAGTGCATGGCTTGGAGAATAGGGAAAAGGAAGCAGAAGGAGAAAATCAGGGAAGAGGGGCTGAGGAGGATTCCGGGATACCGATTGTACGATGCTCCAACTTTATCGGGGATGCAATCGATCTTTGCCGGCAGTTGGACTTTCAGGAAGTTCTTCTGGTGGGACATATCGGAAAGCTGGTCAAGCTGGCCGGAGGAATCATGAATACCCATTCCCGCTATGCAGACTGCAGAACGGAGCTTTTTTGTGCCCATGCGGCAATCTGCGGAGCAGACAGGCGTCTTTGTCAAAGTCTGATGGAGGCTGCAAGTACAGATGCCTGCCTGGATCTGCTGGAGTCAGCCGGTCTGAGAGAGCAGGTGACAGAGAGCCTGCTTTTGGCAATCGAAAAGAAGCTGAAGCACAGAAGCGGAGAGACGCTGGCAGCAGGAGCCCTGCTTTTTTCTAATCAATATGGAGAGCTGGGCAGGACAAAACTTGCAGAGGAGATCATAAAGAAATGGCAATCAGAAGAGGAAACTTTTATGCGGTAAGTGTTGGCCCGGGAGATCCGGAGCTGATGACCCTTCAGGCAGTTCGCTGTCTGGAGAAAACAAGGGTATTGGCAATCCCGGTCAATGCAGGCGGCAGCAGGAATGCCTATCAGATCGCGAATAAAGCTCTGGATCTATCCGGAAAGGAGATCCTGGAGCTGAAAACGGCAATGATCAAGGATAAGGAAAAGCTGAAAATCCACCATGATGAGCAGGCAAGGCAGGTCAGGGACTTTCTGGACCGGGGAGAGGATGTTGCCATGCTGACCCTGGGAGATGTTTCTGTTTATTCTACGGCCATGTATCTTCTGGAGCGCCTAATGAAGGAGGGCTATGAGAGCAGGATGCTTGCCGGCGTACCAAGCTTTTGTGCAATTGCAGCGGCGCTG
>CAVLCU010000208.1:1344-2435 GCA_963661545.1 Lachnospiraceae bacterium
GCCTCTTCACATCATTCCTGCCAGTTACGGAGACTGCCGGGAAGCTTTGAAGCTGAGGGGGACGAAGGTATTCATGAAATCCGGAAAAAGGCTGGGCGGCCTTTTGGAAGAGATCATAGAGGCTGGACTGGCAGAGCAAAGTCTGCTGATGGCGGACTGCGGTATGGAAAGTCAGCTGATCTGCCGGGATATCCGGGAGTTGGAGCAGCTTCCGGGTTACTTTACAACGGTCATTGTCAAGGAAAAGGAGAGATAGGAGATGGTTCATTTCGTTGGAGCCGGACCGGGAGCGGTGGATCTGATCACCCTGAGAGGGAAGGCACTTTTGGAAAAAGCGGATCTGGTGATCTATGCCGGAAGTCTGGTTAATCCGCTCCTGCTCGGCTATTGCAGGGAGGACTGCCGGATCTACAACAGTGCGAAGCTGTCTTTGGAACAGGTACTTGCCCTGATGGAGGAGGCGGAAGGAGAAGGAAAGAATACGGTGCGGCTGCATACGGGAGATCCTTCCTTATATGGGGCGATCCGGGAACAGATGGATGCCTTGAAGGAGAAAGGAATTTCCTATGATCTGACACCGGGCGTTTCCAGTTTTTGCGGAGCGGCGGCGGCAGCCGAGGCAGAATATACCCTGCCGGGAATCAGTCAGACGGTTATCATTACCAGAATGGCGGGAAGAACGCCGGTTCCGGAAAAAGAGAGGATGGCAGATTTGGCACAGCATGGTGCTTCCATGGTGATCTTTCTTTCCGCAGGCTTGCTGGATCAGGTAGAGGAAGCTCTTTTGCAGGGGGCTTATACAGAAGAAACACCCTCTGCCATTGTCTATAAGGCAAGCTGGCCGGAGGAGAGAGTTTGCTATTGCCGACTGGGAGACTTAAGCAAAACGACCAAAGAAAATCAGATCAGCCATACGGCTCTGATCCTGGTTGGAGACTTTCTGGGAGCAAGCTATGAAAGAAGCAAGCTCTATGATCCTACTTTTTCGACCGGATTTCGGGAGGCAGAGAAATGCGAATAAGGATTCTCAGCTTTACCGGAAGAGGAGAAGAAACAGCCCAAAGGCTGGCACTTTTGACAGGGAGCAAAGG
>CAVLCU010000208.1:2445-4063 GCA_963661545.1 Lachnospiraceae bacterium
AGCGGTGTCAGAGAGGAGGCCTGGAAGAGTGGACAAGGGAGGCTTTTTCGGAGGCAGATGCCCTTCTTTTTGTAGGGGCAGCAGGGATTGCGGTAAGAGCCATTGCGCCCTATGTAAAAAGCAAGCTGACGGATCCGGCGGTTCTGGTGATCGATGAGCAGGGAAAGTATGTGATACCCATTTTAAGCGGTCATATCGGAGGAGCCAACCAGCTGGCCAAGGAAGTGGCTGCAGAGCTGGGGGCAGAGGCGGTGATTACAACGGCTACCGATCTGAACCGGATCTTTGCGGTAGACAGCTGGGCAATCAAGGAAAATTGCAGCATTTTGAATCCGGAAAGGATCAAGAGCGTTTCGGGAAAGCTGCTTTCCGGAGAAGAAGTCTGCTTTTACAGTGAATATGAGATTGCAGGCAAAAGGCCAAAGGGCTTGCAGGCAGGCGGCTTTTCCGAGGCAGATTTTGCTCTTCTTATCCATAAGAAAGAAAGGACGGAAGGGGCAGAAGAGATGGAAGATAGAGAGCCCTTGTTCTGCATTCCAAAGATCCTGATCCTGGGGCTTGGCTGCAGGAAGGGGAAAAGAGAGGAGGAGATCGAGGAGGCTTTTTCGGCTTTTCTGCAGGAGCAGAATCTCTATGAGGCAGCAATCAAAAAGGTCTGCTCCATCGATCTGAAAAAGGATGAGCCTGGTTTTTTTGCCTTCTGCAGAAAACATGGCTGGAGTCTGGAGACCTTTTCGGCAGAGGAGCTGAGACAGGTGGAGGGGGATTTTTCGGCCTCTGCCTTTGTCAAAGAAACCGTAGGCGTAGACAATGTATGTGAAAGAAGTGCCCTTCTGGGAGCAAAAGAAGAAGGGGGAGAGGGAAGCTTGCTTTGCAAAAAGAAGGCAGGCAATGGTATTACCCTTGCCCTGGGGCAGATAGACTATCATCCAAAATGGGAGTGAAAAAGATGGGAAAGCTATGGATCGTCGGCATTGGACCGGGAGAAAAGGAACAAATGACGGAGAAGGCACTTGCAGCTATGGAGGCAGCAGATATTCTCTGTGGCTATAGCCTTTATATTGATCTGGTCAAAGAGATTTTTCCGGAAAAAGAGACTTATACAAGCTCGATGATGCAGGAAATGCAAAGATGCATCTGGGCCATAGAGCAGGCGGAAAAAGGAAAAAATATTGCCATGCTTTGCTCTGGAGATGCCGGCTTATACGGGATGGCAGGTCTTCTGCTGCAGCTGGCAGAGGGAAAGGAAATTGAGATTGAGATCGTAGCCGGTATAACGGCGGCTCTTTCCGGAGCAGCGGTATTGGGGGCACCTCTGACCCATGATTTTTGTGTGATTTCCCTGTCGGATCTTCTGACGCCCTGGGAATTGATTGAGAGAAGACTGGAGGCAGCAGGCTATGGAGACTTTTCAGTCTGCATTTATAATCCCATGTCGAAGAAGAGGCAGGATCATTTAAAAAGAGCTTGTGAGATTCTTCTCCGTCACAAGAGGGAGGATACCGTCTGTGGCTGGGTGAAAAATATCGGAAGAGAGGGGCAGGAGTCGGCTCTTTTGACCCTGTCTGAGCTGAAGGATGCCAAGCTGGATATGCTGACAACGGTCTTTGTCGGAAAT
>CAVLCU010000209.1:0-3646 GCA_963661545.1 Lachnospiraceae bacterium
GGATTCTCCCACCATGCAGTCCATTACCGACAGAACTCAGGGCTTTTTGGATGCTATTGAAAAATCAGGAGTTACCTTTAATGTGGTAGGTGAGCAGGATGCTCAGGGCAACCAGCAGGTTTCCAATGAAAAGGCAACGGATCTTCTCACAGCTCATCCGGATGTGGTAGCCATCTTCGGCGGCAATGATCCCACGGCACTGGGTGCTTATGCCGCAGCCGATGCTGCCGGTGTTACACCGCTGATCTATGGTGTTGACGGTTCTCCCGATGTTAAGGCTCTTCTGAAGGATACCATCCTTGAAGGTACCGGTGCCCAGTCACCCATTACCATTGGCCAGACCATTGCCAATACCGCTTATGATTGGCTGGATGGCAAGGATGTGGAGTCCTATATTCCCATCGAAACCTTCCTGGTAACCGCTGATAACGTGGATGACTACGGAACAGACGGCTGGCAGTAAGCTTTAGCTGAGCCAAACAACAGATGGTGTCCCAAGGGACAGTCTGGAGTCATGAATAATCAGGGGCTTTGCTTCGGAAGCGGAGCAAAGCCCCTTTCTGAGATAAGACAGGTGGTGGCGATTAGTGAGCGAAGAATACTTACTTGAAATGAAAGGTATCTGCAAATCCTTTCCCGGGGTTAAGGCTCTGGAAAACGTCAGCCTTCAGCTGAGGGCTGGAGAGGTTCATGCCCTTCTGGGGGAAAACGGTGCCGGCAAATCAACCCTGATCAAGGTGCTGGGAGGCATTTATCATGCCGAAGAGGGAGAGATCATCATTGAGGGAAAGCCGGTGCTGATCGATGGGGTGGTGGCAGCCCGTCACGCCGGGATCTCCATTGTCCATCAGGAGCTGGTGCTGGTGCCCTATATGACAGTGGCTGAGAATATCTTTCTGGGCCGGGAGCCGGGAACCAAGATGAATGTGAACCATGCTCAAATGGTTGAGGAGGCCCAGAAGCTTCTGGATGCCTATGACATGCATATTGATGCCAATACTCTGGTAGATCATCTGACCATCGCCCAGCAGCAGATGGTGGAAATCGTGAAGGCCATTTCCTTTAATGCCAAAATTCTGGTTTTGGATGAGCCCACATCCTCCATTTCCGATAAGGAGGTGGGCTTCCTCTTTAATACCATGAGAAATCTCACAAAGTCCGGGGTAGGGATTATCTACATCTCTCATAAAATGAGCGAGCTGGCGGAAATCTGCGACCGGGTAACGGTGATGCGGGACGGTGAGACTGTAGGCACCAAGGTGGTGAAGGAAACCACTACAGATGATCTGATAGCCCTGATGGTGGGCCGGGAGCTGACCAGCTACTATACCCGGGATTTTCTAAGTCCCGGTGAGGTGATTTTGAAGTGTGAGCATATTTCCGATGGAAAAATGGCCAGGGATGCCAGCTTTGAACTGCATAAAAATGAAATTATCGGCTTTGCAGGGCTGGTGGGAGCCGGACGAAGTGAAACCATGAAGGCTATTTTCGGACTCGCCCCCCATGCCGCCGGAGAGATTTATGTTAAGGGGAAGAAGGTGAAAATCAAATCCCCGGTGGAGGCTCTGAAATACGGCATTGCTCTGGTGCCGGAGAACCGGAAGGAGGAGGGACTCTACAAGGTTCAAAGTGTTCGGTTCAATACCACCATTGAGGTGCTCCGAAGCTTCATCCGGCATCTGCATGTGGACAGCCGAAAGGAAGAGGAAATTACTCAGAAATATATTGACATGATGGCTACCAAGACCCCCAGTCAGGAGCAGATCATCGGCAATCTTTCCGGCGGCAATCAGCAAAAGGTCATGATCGGCCGATGGCTGGCAACGGATCCGGAGATCCTGATTCTGGATGAGCCCACACGAGGCGTGGATGTGGGAGCCAAGGCTGAGATCTATGCCATTATGAATGAGCTGGTGAAGCAGGGAATGTCCATCATTATGATATCTTCCGAGCTTCCGGAAATCATTAACATGAGTGATCGTATCTATGTTATGAACGAAGGCCGTGTGACAGGCTGTCTGGCTCATGATCAGGCAACCCAGGAAAATATCATGACCCTGGCGGCAAAATAGGCTGAGGTAAGGAGGAAAAGACAGTATGGCAACCAGACTCAAAAAAGGAGTTGTAAAATATTTCAAAGATAATATCGGCATTATCATTGCTCTTCTGGCAATGTTTGTATTCCTGATGGTGTTCCCCACCACCAGAAGCACCTTCCTGACCTCCAAGAATATGTTTAATATTTCTGGCCACCGGCATGACCATGGTTATTATTCTGGGAGGCATTGACCTTTCTGTTGGTTCGGTTATCGCCCTTTCCGGTGTGGTGGCAGCCGGCTGCGTGGTGAACTTCGGTTTGCCGGAATCGGTAGGATTTCTGGCAGCCATTGCCGTAGGCACCCTGGTGGGTCTTTTTAACGGCTTTATCATTTGCAAAACGGATATTCCTCCCTTCATTGTGACTCTGGCCTCCATGAACATTACCAAGGGCATTGCCCTGGTGCTGACGGGAGGAGCTCCTATCCGCTGCATGACGGATGCCTTTAAATTTCCCGGAGCCGGCTATGTGGGACCGGTTCCCACTCCGGTTATCCTAATGCTGATCATCTTTATTATCGCGGCGCTTATTATCAATAAAACCCAGCTGGGTCGTCATATCTATGCGGTGGGTGGCAATGTGCAGGCAGCGAAATTTTCCGGCATCAATGTGGAAAAGGTGAAGTTCATCGTCTATGCCTATACAGGTTTGATGGCCGGTGTGGCCGGTGTGGTCATTGCCTCCCGGCTTTATTCCGGACAGCCCACAGCCGGTGACGGAGCTGAAATGGATGCCATCGCCTCTGTTGTGGTAGGCGGCACCTCTATGAGCGGCGGCTCCGGCCGCATCGGCGGCACTCTGATCGGTGTTCTCATCATCGGGGTTTTGAATAACGGTCTTAACCTGATGGGAGTGGATTCCAACTTCCAGTATATTGTCAAGGGTCTGGTTATTCTGATGGCGGTTTATGTTGACTTCCTGAGAAACAAGAAAGCCGGAAGATGATTTCCTAAAAACAGCAAGGATCCTCTGCACCCTGGGGTGTGGAGGGTTTTTGTGTTGGAAAGTAGGTGTTTTTCAGGCAAAAGCGCCTATAATAATAGTGATAAGGGAAGGAGAAAAAGGTGAAGCTTATGAAAGGATGCCGGCTTATGGGCTGTGTTCTGGGAAGCCTTATGCTGATAACAGGCTGTGCCATAGGGGAAAAACCGGTTAGTGAGCATGAGCCCATTGTTTTCGGAGCCACCTATATGACTCGTAACAATCCCTATTTTGATGTCCTGAATGAAGCCATAGAGGAAGTGGTGGAGGGCAACGGGGACATACTCCTTTCCAGAAATCCCTGCCAGGATCAGGAGAAGCAGAATGAGCAGATTCTGGAAATGATAGAGGAGGGGATGAAGGTGCTTTTTCTTAATCCGGTGGATCAGGAAAAGGTGCTGCCTTCCCTGAAGGCCTGCCGGGAGGCAGGGGTTGTGATCATTAACATAGATACCATGGTGCAGGACAGGGAATATGTGACAGCGGGGATTGAAACCGATAACTACAAGGCCGGAGTTTTGTGTGCTCAGGATATGATGAAGCGTCTTGACAAGGCCCGTATCGTGA
>CAVLCU010000210.1:0-3533 GCA_963661545.1 Lachnospiraceae bacterium
TACGGAAGCAGGGCTGGCAGCGGCGGTCTGCAAGGGTGCCGCCGTTATCTGTACCTCCGTCACACGAGAACAGAAGAAGGAGCAGCCGCCGAAGCTCTATGACCTCACCACCTTGCAGCGGGAGGCGAACCGGCTGCTGGGGTACACCGCAAAGCAGACATTGGACTACGCCCAGAGCCTCTATGAGAAGAAACTGCTGACTTATCCCCGGACGGACAGCCGGTATCTGACCTCCGATATGGCGGAAATGGCCTCCTGTGTCCTGCATCTGGCGGCCAGTGTGCCGCCCTTTGATAGCTGCGGCAACTTCTTCCCGCTGGTGGAGGCTATGATCTCCGACAAGGATGTATCTGACCACCACGCCATCATCCCCACAATGGAGATAGAAAAGGCAGACCTTCATGTCCTTCCCGTGGGGGAACGGAATCTTCTGCTTCTGGTCTGCTGCAAACTATTGTGCGCGGCGGCAGAGCCCTATGTGTATGAGGCTGTCACGGCAACCTTTGACTGCGCCGGACAGTCCTTTACCGCAAAGGGCAAGCGGATTCTTTCCGATGGCTGGCAGGACATTGACCAGGCTTTCCGAACCTTCTTGAAAGAAGCACCAGAGAAAGCAGCGGCATTCCCTGCCTTTGTGGAAGGAACCACCTACGAAGTAGCTGCCCCAACTGTAGCAGAACGGTTTACCCAGCCGCCAAACCCCTACACCGAAGATACCCTCCTGTCGGCCATGGAAAACGCCGGGAAGGAGGATATCCCGGAGGATGCCGAGCGGAAGGGCCTGGGCACTCCCGCTACCAGGGCGGCTATCATTGAAAAACTGGTGGCGGCAGGTTTTGTGGAGCGAAAGGGCAAAAGCCTGATTCCTACCCAGGATGGCATCAACCTGATTTCCATTCTCCCGGAGCCTTTGACCTCTCCCATGCTCACCGCCGAATGGGAGCAGCAGCTTACGGAGATCGCCAAGGGTGCAGCCTCCCCGGACACTTTCCTGGATGGTATCCGGGAGATGGTGCAAGCCCTTGTTTCCGACCATTCCCAGGTATCCGAGGGAGGCCGGACGCTGTTTGCACCGGAACGGGAAAGCATTGGTGTTTGCCCCCGCTGCGGGAAGCCCGTCTATGAAGGAAAGAAAAACTTTGCCTGTTCGGACCGCAGCTGCGGCTTTGTTCTCTGGAAGGATGACCGATTTTGGACTTCCCGAAAGAAGGTTCTGACCGCCAAAATGACCGCTGACCTTCTGAAAAAGGGACGGATTCTGGTCAAGGACATGTGGTCAGAAAAGAAGGGCGTTGCCTACGATGCCGCGGTGCTGCTGGATGACACCGGAGAAAAATATGTTCACTACAAGCTGGAATTTCAAAAGAACAAATAAGGAGGTCACGATTTGGAAAAACGGTATGATGGGTCTCTTTTCCCCATTTCTGTCCGCATTGTCAACCAAGAGGAGCCGGAGCGGGAGCAGTGGTTGGAGCTTCCGACCACACAGCAGGCGCTTCGGGAGCTGCTGCAAAATATCGGCGGGGACCGGCAGGGCTGGTATCTGGGTGAGGTGGACTGCCACCTTTACAACGCCGCCGCTGTGGAGGACTGCACGGATATCAACGAGCTAAACTATCTGGCCGTTGCCCTGGAAGCCCTGACGGACGGGGAGTTCGGTTCCTACCAGGCCATTGTGGATACGGGCCGTCACTGTGATACCATCCAGGATTTTATCAACCTGACAGAAAATCTGGATTGCTACGACATTGAACCAAGTATCCAGGACTATGAGGATCTGGCCCAGTACGTCCTCCATGAGCGGGATACCTACGACTATTCCACCATCCGGGACTTGGAGGACTACATTGACTATGAGGCATTCGGACGGGATGTAGCGGAATCCGAGGGCGGTTCCATTGAGGACGATTGCTATATCTCTCCCACCAGCTCCCCCTTTGCCGAGTTTTACGACGGCAACCCGGAGACGATCCCGGCAGGCTACGTCGTGTTCACCCCGGAGCTGCTTCTGCTGACCGCCGAGGAAAAGAAGGATTGGGCGGAGGATCTGGCGGTCCAGTGTGACAGCTTTTTCCGGGATTTTGACAGGGGCTATGCCGAAAAATACCCGGAGAAACGGTCCCAGGTGGCCGCCTTCTATGACTGGCTGACAGATGGCAAGGTCGCTTTTCTGGAATCTAGGCTGAAGGACCTGGGCCAGACGGAACAGGACGCGCTCTATTCTGACCTGCAGGACTATAAAAAGCTCACTGCCTATGACCCTACTATGGATGACCAGCCCAAAGCCATGCAAATTCTTGTGGTGGAGCCACGGAAAGCTCCCTGCCTGCGAGAGGTGGAAGAAAGTGATTTCGGCAGCATCTTAGGCGGCGATTACTTCGTTACCCACCCCTTTGGGCCGGAGGCAGCCGTGCTTTGCCGGGAGGACGGCAGAGAATCCGGACTGGAATGGAACCGGGCCTTATACAATGGCCGGGGACAGATCTATGACGTGATCGCCGGCACCTTCCTGATTGCCGGCATAGATGGAGGCAAAATTGTTTCTCTGCCTGACGATCTGGCGAATAAATACAATCGCCGGTTCCAGACCATTGAGGTCTACGCCCAGGTCGGGGAGCGCACCGTCATGTTTCAGGTACCCCAGGATAATTTGGCAGACCTGTCAAATCGGGACCTGGACAGCATTCTTCGGGCAAAGCTGGAAAAGCGCCCCTCCCTCCGGGATCGGTTGAACGCTGCCAAGGAGGAATGCGCTGCCCAGACGGCCCCAGAGCGGGATCTCAGCCATTCGGGGCCGGAGCGGTAAGGGGGCGTCAGGATGCCTACATATGAGTATAACCGGGAGTATCCTTTCGCGGCTTTCATTACGAATCTCGGCAAATACAATGAGGGCGAGCTAATAGGCGAATGGGTGAAATTTCCCACCACAGCGGAAGAACTCAAGGCCGCCATGGACAGTATCGGCATCGGCCAAAAGGACGACTCTGGATACGCCTACGAGGAGTGGTTTATTACGGACTACGACTGCTATGTAGACGGGCTGTATGACAAGCTAGGAGAATACGTCAATCTGGACGAGCTGAATTATCTTGCTTCCAAGCTGGATGAAATGAGCCAGAGTGAATATGAACAGTTCCAGGCGGCTATGTCGGTGGGCGACCACGGCGGCAGCCTGCAGGATATGATAAATCTGACGGAAAATCTGGACTGCTATGAGGTGAACCCCAACATCACCGACTATGACGACCTGGGGCGGTACTATATCTATGAGCTGGAAGCCATGCAGGTACCGGACTATCTGGAAAACTACATCGATTATGAAGCCTACGGGCGGGATGTGGCGCTGGACGAAGATGGTCAGTTTACCAACTACGGCTATGTCCGGGACACCGGGGATTCCTTCGTGGAGGTTTACGATGGAAACCCGGAGAATATCCCGGAGGAATACCGGGTCATGTCTGTTCCCGAAGAAGATCTTTCCAAGCCTGCAAATAAAAAGTCAAGCCCCAAAGCGGACTTGACAGAAAGAAAAA
>CAVLCU010000211.1:0-3261 GCA_963661545.1 Lachnospiraceae bacterium
GTAGCACGGAACAATCCGTGTAACCACAGGTTTGGGTGTTTTGACACCCAAACCAATGTTTTTATTTGCGGCGGGCAATCGCAAAGAATAAAAAAAATATAAAATATTTCTTGACAAATGGATTAGGTGGCGCTAATCTATAGGATGAATGAAAGTTAGCAAATTCTAACTTATGAGTGCTTATCTGTGAAGGAGGAAGCGTTATGCCTTTGGCTATGATGGCAGCCGGCGAGACTGCTACGATTAAGCGAATCGGTGGAAATGACGAGGTAAGACACCACTTGGAGAATCTTGGTTTTGTAGTAGGCGGAGAGGTTACGGTGGTATCTGTGGCCAATGGCAACGTGATTGTCAATGTGAAGGAGACCCGAGTAGCCATCAGCAAGGAGATGGCCAATAAGATCATGGTATAAGCAGAAGAATCCAAGGAGGAGTTGAGAGAATGCGCACATTAAAAGAGGCCAAGATTGGCAGCACAGTATCTGTGGTGAAGTTGCACGGGGAAGGCGCCGTCAAGAGACGCATCATGGATATGGGCATTACAAAGGGCACCAGCATCTATGTGAGAAAGGTTGCACCCCTGGGAGATCCGGTGGAGGTAACGGTGCGGGGCTATGAGCTGTCTCTGAGAAAAGCAGATGCGGAAATGATCGAGGTGTCATGAGGATTGGCCTGGGAAAAGTTAGAATTTCCTAATGCTTTTACGGAAGGAAGGAATTACATCCGACTAATTGGTCGGTTTGCTCTGAACCATTAAGAGAAAGAATTTTTCATAAGTAGAATGTAAACAGGAGGAATATCATATGTCAGTCAAGATTGCATTGGCAGGAAATCCCAATAGTGGTAAGACTACACTTTTCAATGCGCTGACCGGCTCCAACCAGTTCGTAGGTAACTGGCCCGGTGTAACTGTTGAGAAAAAGGAGGGACGTCTGAAGGGACATAAGGACATTATTATCATGGACCTTCCCGGCATCTATTCTTTGTCCCCCTATACCCTGGAAGAGGTGGTAGCTCGTACCTACCTGATCACAGAGAGACCGGATGCCATCATCAATATCATTGACGGAACCAACCTGGAGAGAAACCTTTACCTGTCTACCCAGCTGATGGAGCTGGGCATTCCGGTTATTATGGCCATCAACATGATGGATCTGGTGAACAAGAATGGGGATAAGATCAACCTTAAGGAGCTGCAGAAGCAGCTGGGCTGCGAGGTAGTTGAGATCTCTGCTCTGAAGGGAACCGGAGTCAAGGAAGCGGCTGAGAAGGCCGTGAAGCTGGCACAGGACAAGAAGACGACTCCGGCCGTGCATACCTTTGCCCCGGAGGTAGAATCCGTCCTGGATTCCATCGAGGATCTGCTGGGCAATGATATTCCGGCTGAGCAGAAGCGCTTCTACGCAGTGAAGCTCTTCGAGCGGGACAACAAGATCGCCGAGAATATGACCCGGGTGCCGGAAGTGGAGAATATTGTTGCCCAGGCGGAAAAGGATCTGGATGACGATGCCGAGAGTATCATTACCAATGAGCGTTACAATTATATTACCAAGGTAATTAAGAAGTCTTATACCAAGAAGAGCAGGGAGAAGATGTCCACCTCCGACAAGATCGACCGGGTGCTGACCAACCGTTGGTTGGGTCTGCCTATCTTCGCAGCCATCATGTTCCTGGTTTATTACGTATCTGTGACCACCGTAGGAGCCCTTCTGACAGACTGGACTAACGACACCTTGTTTGGTGAGTGGATTATACCGGCTGCAGGCAATGGTTTGTCTGCCATCGGATGCGCTCCCTGGTTGCAAGGACTGCTGGTTGATGGTATAATCAGTGGAGTAGGTGCGGTACTGGGATTTGTACCCCAGATGCTGGTACTGTTCATCTTCCTGGCTTTCCTGGAGTCCTGTGGTTATATGGCTCGTGTAGCCTTTATCATGGACCGTGTATTCCGCAAGTTCGGACTGTCCGGCAAGTCCTTTATTCCCATGCTCATCGGAAGCGGCTGCGGGGTTCCCGGCATTATGGCTTCCAGAACCATTGAGAGCGACCGGGACCGTAAGATGACTATCATGACCACCACCTTTGTACCCTGCGGTGCGAAGCTGCCTATCATTGCCATGATCGCAGGTGCCTTCTTCGGCAATGCAGGCTGGGTATCCTGGAGCGCATACTTCGTTGGTGTAGCTGCTATCGTATGCAGCGGTATCCTGCTGAAGAAGACCAAGATGTTCTCCGGCGATCCGGCTCCCTTTGTTATGGAGCTGCCGGCCTATCATATGCCTACCGTGGGAAATGTACTGCGCAGCATGTGGGAGCGGGGCTGGTCCTTCATCAAGAAGGCCGGTACCATCATTCTTTTGTCTACCATCGTACTGTGGTTCCTGATGAACTTCGGATGGGCAGATGGCTCCTTCGGCATGCTGGACTTCGAAGGTCTGGAGGGTGTCGCCCTGGAGACAGCCCAGGCAGAATGTATTCTTGCTAAGATTGGTAATGTCATTGCTCCCGTCTTCGCTCCCCTTGGCTGGACAGCCGGAGGCGCAGGCTGGAAGATGGCTGTTGCCGCTGTCAGCGGTCTGATCGCAAAGGAGAACGTAGTAGCTACCTTCGGTATGCTCTTCGGCTTCGCAGAGGTTGCAGAGGCAGGAGAAGAGATTTGGGGTCAGCTGGCTCTGAGCCTCTCCGCAGTTGCTGCCTATGGCTATCTGGTATTCAACCTGCTGTGTGCCCCTTGCTTTGCCGCTATGGGTGCCATCAAGCGTGAGATGAACAACCGCAAGTGGTTCTGGTTTGCCATCGGTTATCAGTGTATCCTGGCTTATTGTGTAGCCCTGTGTATCTATCAGTTCGGTACCGTATTTACGGTAGGCGCCAGCGCCATCAACGTGTGGTTCTTCGTGGCCATCCTGGTTCTGGTAGGCTTCCTCTACCTGCTCTTCCGTCCCTACAAGGAGAGCAAGACCCTGAATACCAGGGTTCGTGTGGGCAACCGGGCTTAAGCCAGCTCCTCTGATCGGTTTTGACCGGAAGGGAGGGAATTATGGAACAGGTGATGAATCTGCCTACATTTCTTGTTTTATTGGTAGTCATTGCCATCATTGCATTGGCGATCCGCAGTATGTATAAGGATAAGAAGGCAGGCAAGTCCTGCACCTGCGGCGGCTGTACAGGATGCAGCAAATGCCGGGGTTCCTGTCATACCGGGCAGAAGCAGACAAACAAGAGATAAGCTATCATACAAGGGGTGTCGTTTTCGGCACC
>CAVLCU010000212.1:0-2115 GCA_963661545.1 Lachnospiraceae bacterium
CGTCTGGCCTTTGCAGTTGCCATCAATATTGATCCGGAAATTCTTATTGTGGATGAGGCTCTTTCCGTCGGCGATGTTTTCTTTCAGGCCAAGTGCTATCATAAATTTGAAGAATTTAAGAAACAGGGAAAAACCATCCTTTTCGTCAGCCATGACCTGGGAAGCATTTCCAAATACTGCGATCGAGTGGTGCTTCTGAACAAGGGCGTTAAGAGAGCTGAGGGTACGCCTCAGGAAATGGTGGACCTCTATAAGAAGCTTCTGGTAAATCTGGATGATGAAGAGGAGAAAGCGGAGGATGCCCCGGCAGAAGAGGTAAAGGCCGCTGACCAAGAGCCGGCTGAGGAAAAAAGGCTTACGGATGCTGAGCAGGCTGAAGAGATCCGGAAACGGACAGAAGCAGAGGTTACCGATAAAACCGGTCTCACCGGAGGTCTTCCCATGAACCCCAATACCTTAAGCTACGGGGAAAAGCAGGCGGAGATTACCCAGGTGGTGACTCTGGATGATAAGGGAAATATTACCGGAAGCCTGGAAAAATTCAAAAACTTTAAGATTCGCATGAGGGTGCATTTTAATTCCCCGGTGAATGATCCGATTTTTGCCTATACCATTAAAACCATTCGGGGAACCGAGGTAACGGGCACCAATACCATGTATGAGGATATTCCCATTCCTCCCATGAAGGCGGGAGACGATATCGAGATCACCTTCTCTCAGGAAATGAATCTTCAGGGAGGCGAATATCTGGTATCCTTCGGATGTACCGGTTATATGGAGGGGGATTTCAGAGTCTTCCACCGGCTTTACGATATTCTTAATATTACCGTGGTGTCGGCTAAAAATACCGTAGGCTATTACGATATGGACAGCAAGATCACCGCCAGAGTGATGAAGGAAGACTAAGAACACGTTCCTGTCTCATAATGCTTAAAGGTAATAACAGCAAAAGAAATCACAGTAAAAGAAATAAAGGGAAAACAGGATGCAGCAGGAAAAAATCGGGGGAGTCAGACTGAATCTGACGGATTATCCCGGCAAGGATCTTTACTCCGACGGAGTAATTGAGGATGAACTCCTTGATATTGCCATGAATACCCCTCCGTCAGATTATGACAGAGTGATAGCCGAAAAGAAGGACTGGGCAGTGCTCTATCATTTTTCTAAGCTGAGAACCAATATTGTCAGCTTTCTTCCTATGACCGGAAGGGAAAAGGTGCTGGAAATCGGTTCAGGCTGCGGCGCCATTACCGGCATCCTTTCAGATAAGGCCGCCTCGGTAACCTGTGTTGAGCTGTCCCGGAAAAGAAGTCTCATCAATGCCTATCGCCACAGGGCAAAGGATAATATTGAAATCCGTCTTGGAAATTTTCAGGATGTGGAAAAGGGACTGGATCAGGATTACGATATGATCACCCTCATCGGGGTGCTGGAATATGCTAATCATTATATCGCTTCTCCGGAGCCCTACTGCGATTTTCTTCGACAGATCCGCCGTCATCTGAAAAAAGACGGGAAGCTGGTGATTGCCATTGAAAACCGTCTCGGCATGAAATATTTTGCCGGAGCTACGGAGGACCACAGCGGTCGGTATTTTGAGGGGGTAGAAGGCTACGGGGAAAACAGCCGGGCCAGAACCTTTGCCCGTCCGGAGCTGGAAAAAATACTTAAGGAAGCCGGACTGACTAAGGGGACCTGGTATTATCCCTTCCCGGATTACAAGCTGCCCATGGCGATTTATTCGGATGACTACCTGCCGAAGGCAGGAGAGCTTAAAAATTTTATCAGCAACTTTGACCGTGAAAGGATGGTTCTTTTTGATGAAGGCCGGGCCATGGAATCCATGACAGAGGGCGGCCTCTTTCCGGTCTTTTCCAACTCTTATCTGGTCATTGCCGAAGGAGAGCAGGTATGATCGTCTATACGAAATATTCCAATGACCGAAGGCCGGACCTGGCGATTCGCACCCTGATCCTCAGGGATGAAAAGGGAAAGATGAGGGTGCAGAAGGTGGCCGACGGAAAGGAAGCGGTGCCTCATATTCAGAAAATGATTAAGAGGGGAGAAGCTCTGGATAAGCTTTATGAAAATTCCAGATTTCAGGCAAACCGTCGG
>CAVLCU010000212.1:2169-3034 GCA_963661545.1 Lachnospiraceae bacterium
GTCGGCGTCTTGTCAGTGAGGATACCGTAGAATTTGACTATGTGACGGGACAGACGCTGGAGGAGAAGGCCTGTGAGCTTTTTCATGATACCGAGGCCTTAACTGCCCTTTTAGAAGAGTATCTTACAGCTCTTCAGGCTCTGTCGGATACCACCTTTGTGATGACAGAGGAATTCCGTAGTGTTTTCGGGGAAGGAGATGGCTTTTCAGGGGAAAAGGCCCTGTCCTTTGGCAATATTGATATGCTTCTCAGCAATATTATTCTTCATGAAAGATGGCAGGTCATTGACTTTGAATGGACCTTTGATTTTCCCGTTCCCACGGATTTTATTCTCTGGCGGGTACTTCATTATTTTTTTGAGGGCAAGAATGAAGTCTTAAGAGAGGTGGAAGAGACTCTTCTGGAGACTTATCATTTGAAGAGCAGACTTTCTTCCTTTGAAGCCATGGAGAGAAGCTTCCAGTCTTATGTGGATGGAAATCACAAGGCTCTCCGTCACCTTTATCCGGAGATTTCTCCGGGGCTCATGCAGCTTCAGGGAAATCTGAACCAGGCGTCGGGGGATAAAACCTTCGATATACTGGTGTCGGACCGGCCTGGAAAAGAAGGAAAACGGTGGCAGTCCGGCCGGGATGGCCGCCTTACGGCAGATATTCCTGTGGGAGGGGTTGAAACCCTTTATCTCAGCTTTACCGATATGCCCATGGTGGTGCATATTGAGTCCCTGCTGGGGGATGGCAAGCCTTTGCCTAAAGGACGTCTTCAGGGCGGCCCCCTGGTTATGAATGATAAGCATCTTCTCATGCCTGCCGGAGATCATACCCTGAGAGTTAACCTCATGGGAGGCTGTCTTCTCCTCCATCT
>CAVLCU010000213.1:0-1802 GCA_963661545.1 Lachnospiraceae bacterium
CCATTACCTCGTATTGAGAACCTAAAAATTTTTTTATTGTCTTTACTTTTGCCGGTGACTCGACAATGACCAGTTTTTTCGGCACTGATGAGTATCCTCCGATATTCATTCAGAAAACACATGTCAGCGTTTTATTTTTCATAAAACAGACCTGCTTTTCTATTCTAAATGCTTGTGAAATGCAGGGTTCTAAACCCGCAATTTCACACTATACAGCAAATATTTTTAAGACGCAAGTCCTTTATCCGACAGTCAGAGTCCGTCACAAGCTTTTTATCCCTTGATATACCAGTGGGGATAGGGTTCCCTGACCTTACCCTCAAAAACCAGTTCAGCAATAGCCTCCACGGCGGAGGAGGAATCCATACCGGTTTTAAGCATCAGCTCATCCAGGCTCACGGGATCATCCGAAAGTGCCTCCAGCATCCCAAGAGCCTTTGGGGTAAGACCCTGTTCCGTCTCATCCGGCAGTCCACCATTTGAAGAACCCGATGCCCTGCGGTTTCTTTTTTCTTTTTTTATCTTATTTTCATCTCTTACCGGACTTTTTCCCTGACGAAGGCGAAGATGATCCATTTCCTCCAGAATGCTGTCCGGAGAGCAGGCGATGCCGGCCCCTTCGGCAATCAGCCGGTTGCAGCCATCTGAAAGAGGGTCTCCGGCTCTTCCAGGCAAAGCAAAAACAGACTTTCCCTGCTCCAGCGCATATTCCACGGTAATCAGAGAGCCGGAGCGGCATCTGGCCTCTATGACCAGTACAATATCCGCCAGGCCGCTGATAATTCGATTACGAATGGGAAAATGCCAGGAAAGAGGCACACTCCCCGGCTCAAATTCCGATATGATTCCGCCCTGCCCGGCCAAAGCCTCATAAAGCCACCGGTTTTCCGCCGGATAGCACACATCCACCCCGCAGCCCAGAACGCCAAAGCTTTTGCCTCCTGCACTCAAAGCGCCCTCCTGAGCACAGGCATCAATCCCCCTGGCCATGCCGCTGATAATGGTAATTCCCTTCTCTGCCAGCTTTTCCCCGAAAAGCTTTGCCTGTCTTCTGCCGTAAAAGCTGCAGTTTCTGGCACCTACAATGGCTACCGTCGGCTCATCTCCGGGAAGTTTTCCGATAACATAGAGCTTATCCGGCATCCGGTCATAATCTCTGAGCCTTAAAGGATACCTTGGATCTGACCTTTCAATCTCCCGCCAGGGATAATCTTCCCTCATCCTAATCTTCCTTTCTCATATTCCTCCGGCATTTCCGAAGAGCGAAAAACCATAGCTTCCCGAATATGCTTATCCTTAATTTCCTCAGACTCATCCAGATCCGCCGCTGTCCTTGCCACACGAATCAGCCGGTGTACCACCCTTGCCGAGAATTTCATGCGTTCGAAGGCTCTTTCCAAAAGCTTCTCAGCCTGATAGCTTAAGGGACACAGCTCTCCAAGATCAGCCGGCGGAATTTCCGCATTAAAGAGAAGACCTTTTTCTCCAAACCGCTTTTTCTGCCGTTCTCTGGCCTTTTCCACCAAAGCTCTCAGCTGAGATGAGCTGATTCCCTTATCCTCATGATTCATCAGATCCTCATAGGACACCGCCGGAGTGTTGACACTGATGTCAATGCGGTCCAGAAGCGGCCGGGAAAGACGGCTTTGATAACGGGCAATATCCGCCGGACGGCAATGGCAGCGGTTCATATCCGGAAAATAGCCGCAGGGACAGGGATTCATGGCTGCCAGAAGAAGGAAGCCTGCCGGAAAAACGTAGCTTCCCGAGGTTCGGGATATGGTAATCCTTCGATCCTCCAG
>CAVLCU010000213.1:1851-3031 GCA_963661545.1 Lachnospiraceae bacterium
ATCCTCCAGAGGCTGTCTCAAGACCTCCAGGGCCCCTCTTGAAAATTCCGGCATTTCGTCCAGAAAAAGAACCCCCCGATGGGCAAGGGTAATTTCCCCGGGTCTTGGCACAAGGCCGCCGCCTGCCAGTGCCTGAGGTGAAAGGGTATGGTGAGGTGAACGGAAGGGCCGCCTGGTGATAATGGGGGTTTCACCATCAAGAAGACCGGCTACCGAATAAATCCGGGTTATCTCCAGGCTTTCCTCATAGGTAAGGGAAGGAAGGATCGTGACAATTCTTTTGGCCAGCATGGTTTTGCCGGAGCCCGGGGGGCCGCTCATGAGCATATTATGAAAGCCGGCTACGGAAAGCACCGCTGCCTTTTTGACGATTTCCTGACCCTTAATATCACAAAAATCCTCCTGATAATCATTAAGAGCAATGGGCTTTTTTTCTTCCTTTTCCTCCGGAAATCCGTGGCGGAGGTACTCGACGGCCTCCCGGAGACTTTTCACCCCCACCGTCCGGATTCCTTCCACCAGCCTTCCCTCCGAGGCGTTGTCCGCCGGCACAAGGCAGACCCGGCACCCCTCATCCCGGGCAGCAAGAACCGATCCCAGAACGCCGTTAACCGCATTAATCCGGCCATTCAAGCTCAATTCCCCAAGCACCATAACCTTTGTCAGACTGTCAGACGGAATCAGCCCTTCTGACAAAAGAATTCCCAGGGCAATGGGCAGGTCAAAGCGGGAGCCTTCCTTACGAATATCCGCCGGAGACAGGTTGATGGTAATGTGCTTTGGCGGCAGAGCAATTCCCTCATTTTTTAAGGCCGTTCTCACCCGATCCTGAGCCTCCCGCACCTGGGGACCCAAGGATCCCACCATGGTAAACATGGGAAGACCGTCACTAACATCCGCCTCCACATAAACCGGCACCGCCTCCAGCCCCAGAAGAGCTGCCGAAAGAACTTTATTAAACATAGCTTCTCCATTTGACGGTTTCTGACCTGAGATGGTCTTCTCCGACTTACTCACTGATACTTTTTTTATTATTAGTAACAGAAGCTTAGTGGATTTGACAGCAAAAAAAAGCCTTCTGCCTCAAAAAGGCAGAAAGCTGATAATAACTGTTATTTTTTAATCCCTTGTTTCCCTTCTTCGGATAATATCTCCCTTTTCCGGCTTGCCCTCTCCCATC
>CAVLCU010000214.1:0-3017 GCA_963661545.1 Lachnospiraceae bacterium
GTAGCACGGAACAATCCGTGTAACCAAAGGTTTGGGTGTTTTGACACCCAAACCAAACTTCCACCCCCCAATCCCTGGGTGGCTCCGGGTCAATCCTTTTGGATGGCTTCTACATTCTTCTGTAATTCCAGCATCTGGTCTCTTAATTGGGCTGCAGTCTCGAAGTCTAACTCCGCGGCTGCGGCCCTCATCTGTTTCTCCACCTTGCGGATCAGCTTTTCCAGCTCCTTGAGACTCATGGATTCGGGATCCTTTTCCAGCTTGCTCTGAGTCTGGGCCAGGTCCCGGGAAATACTGATCAGATCCCGCACCCCTTTTTGGATGGTTTTGGGAGTGATCCCGTGCTCCTGATTATATTCCTCCTGGATCCGGCGGCGGCGGGCAGTTTCCTCCATGGCCAGCCGCATGGAATCGGTGATGGTATCCCCATAGAGAATGACATGACCCTCTGCATTACGGGCGGCTCGGCCTATGGTCTGAACCAGAGAGGTCTCGGACCGAAGGAAGCCCTCCTTGTCCGCATCCAGGATCACCACCAGGCTGATCTCCGGAATATCCAGCCCCTCCCGCAGGAGGTTGATGCCCACCAGGACATCGAAGACATCCAGCCGCATATCCCGGATGATCTTGGTTCTCTCCAGGGCGTCGATATCGGAATGGAGGTAGCGGACCCGAATTCCGGCTTCCTTCATGTAATCCGTCAGATCCTCTGCCATTCGCTTGGTCAGGGTGGTGACCAGAACCTTGTGATGTCCCTGGGTTTCCTTGCGGATCTCCCCCACCAGGTCGTCGATCTGCCCCCGGGTGGGCCGAACCTCTACCCGGGGATCCAGCAATCCCGTGGGCCGGATGAGCTGCTCTGCCCGCAGCATTTCGTGGTCTGCCTCGTAGTCTCCCGGGGTGGCGGAGACAAAGAGAATCTGGTCAATGTGGTCTTCGAATTCCTGAAAGTTCAGGGGTCGGTTGTCCTTGGCGGAGGGCAGACGGAAGCCGTAGTCCACCAGGGTGGTCTTGCGGGAGTGGTCTCCGGCAAACATACCTCCGATCTGGGGAATGGTCTTGTGGGACTCGTCAATGATAACCAGATAATCCTGGGGAAAGAAGTCCATCAGGGTATAGGGGGGCTGGCCCGGCTTCAGGCCGGACAGGTGGCGGGAATAATTCTCTATGCCGGAGCAGACCCCAGTCTCCCGCAGCATCTCTATATCAAAATTCGTTCTTTCCTCAATGCGCTGGGCTTCCAAAAGCTTCCCCTCTCGCTTAAAATAGCGGATTTGCTCCTCCAACTCCTTCTCGATCTCCTGGGTGGCCCTCAGGATGGTTTCCATGGGAACCACATAATGGGAGGCAGGGGCGATGGCGATGTATTTGAGATCCGCCTTGATCTCCCCTGTGAGCACATCCACCTGGGTGATGCGGTCAATCTCATCCCCGAAGAATTCCACCCGAACCGCCAGGTCACTGACCTCCGCCGGAATGATTTCCAGCACGTCTCCGTGAACCCGGAAGGAGCCCCGGTGAAAATCAATTTCATTGCGCTGGTATTGGATGTCGATCAGAGCTCGGATTACCTCATCCCGATCCTTTTGCATGCCGGGACGCAGGGCAATGATCATTCTCTCATAATCCTTGGGGCTGCCCAGACCATAGATACAGGAGACGCTGGATACCACGATGACATCCCGCCGCTCTATCAGGGAGGAGGTGGCGGACAGGCGCAGCTTGTCAATCTCCTCATTGACGGAGGAATCCTTGGCAATATAGGTGTCCGAGGAGGGGACATAGGCCTCCGGCTGGTAATAATCGTAGTAGGAGACGAAATACTCTACCGCATTTTCCGGGAAAAATTCCTTCATCTCCCCATACAGCTGGGCAGCCAGGGTCTTATTGTGGGCAATGATCAGGGTGGGCTTGTTCAGCTGCTGGATCACATTGGCCATGGTAAAGGTCTTGCCCGAGCCCGTAACCCCCAGCAGGGTCTGGCATTGATTGCCCTCCCGGAAGCCCGCCACCAGCTGGTCAATGGCCTGGGGCTGGTCCCCGGTGGGCTGGTATTCGGATACTAGCTTGAAATGGTCCATCTTATCACTCACTTTCTTGTATTCAGGGCTTTTTTAATCTTCTTGAGAATATCCACATCCGCCGGCAGCCAATGCACACTTTCCAGGTCTTCCGGTCCCAGCCAGCGGGCAGCCTGGTGCTCTTTCAGGGTCAGGCTTTCGGAGACCACTTCTGCCCAGAAGCAGGTCATGGACAGGTGAAAGGTGGGATAGTCATACTCTACCGTGTCGATCCGGTCTCCTACCCGGATTTCTGCATCCAGTTCCTCCCGGATTTCCCGGTGAAGGGCTGCCTGTGGGGTCTCTCCCGGCTCTATCTTGCCCCCGGGGAACTCCCACCAGTCCTTGAAGTCCCCGTATCCCCGCTGGGTTGCCAATATTCTGTCCCCGGATCGGATCACCGCCGCCGCCACTTGAATGGTTTTCTTCATTTGATTTTCTCCCAGGCATTTTATTCCATGATTCTACTGTATGTCGTTAGTTTATTACCTGCCCCTTGCTTCAAGACCAATTCCTTCTCTGAAATGAAAATTTCATAAAATTCCTGGATTCTTTCGGGTAATTGACTGTCAGGAAAAGCTGCCTCGGTTAATTGGTCCCACTGATAATCATCGAAACAGATTCCCGTCCATTCCTTTTTCCAAATCACCGGAGTATGATCTACATTGGGAGTATATGCAGTCCCCACCCTTCCTTTTTCATCAAAGATAATCAAAGTCCCACATTTTGGGCACTTCCAAATTTTTTTCACAGCATTCGGAAAATCTTCTGCTATAGTATCCGTTCGATAAAGTTTGGGATAACCGGTTTTAGCATCTGTTTTTTTCTTCTTAGGATCAAATTTTGCTGATGTTATTTGAATCAGTCAAGTCCTAATTTGTGTGTAAATTACTCTTAGGTATCTGTGATGCCAGGGGATGCCTTGCATCCCTTAGCTGCCCACCAGCTCTCTTGAGG
>CAVLCU010000215.1:0-396 GCA_963661545.1 Lachnospiraceae bacterium
CCACTGCCTATGCTTTAATGTATCTTCCTACAGAAGGTCTTTATGCGGAGGTTCTCCGCCTGGAGGGGCTCAGCGAGGAGTGCCAGAAAAAGGGGGTTATCATTACCGGTCCCACCACCATTACCGCACTTCTCAACAGTCTTCAGGCAGGCTTTAGAAATCTGACCCTTTCGAAAAAAAGCCTTGAGGTCATGCGTCTTCTGGAGGCTGTTAAGGGGCAGATAGGAAGACTGGATGAGACCGTAGCCAAAACTCAAAGGAAGCTTAGTGATGCAGCTCAGCTGACAGAGGATCTTAAAAAAAGAACGGGAAGGCTTACCAGCCGTATGCGAACCATCGGAGATATGGATGAGGAGGCCTCCGATGAGCTTCTGGGATTTGAAAGAACCTTTAATA
>CAVLCU010000215.1:406-2955 GCA_963661545.1 Lachnospiraceae bacterium
CACATGTCATTAAAATTTATTTTCGGCAGCGCCGGAACCGGCAAGACTCATACTCTCCTGACAGAAATCCTCAGACAGGCACAGGAGGCTCCGTCGGAAGATTTTCTGGTTATTGTACCGGAACAGTTCTCCATGCAGACACAGGATATCCTGACAGCCAAGCACCCGGGAGGTGCTATCCTTAATGTGGACGTACTTTCCTTTAACCGTCTGGCTTATCGGGTTTTTGAGGAGGTAGGCTTTAAGACGCGCCGGCTTCTGGAGGATACCGGAAAAAGCTTCCTTCTTCAGAAAATAGCCCTTGAACGGGAAAATGAGCTGGAGGCCTTTGGCGGACGGCTGAAAAAGCCGGGAAATATCGAGGAAATGAAATCGGTAATTTCCGAGCTGATGCAATATGATATTTCGCCGGATCAGCTGCTAGCGGCTGCCGAAGGCAAGGGAGATTATCTGTCAGCAAAGATAGGGGATATTGCCCTGGTTTACCGGGAATTTAAGACCTATCTTGAAAAGGATTTCATGGTGGCGGAGGAGGTGCCGGATATTCTTTGTGATCTGGTGGAAAAATCCTCCTATCTTCGTCATGCCGTCATAGCCTTTGACGGTTTTACCGGCTTTACCCCGATTCAAATGAAGCTTTTGGGCCGCCTTCTGCCCATGACCAGAAGGATTATGGTGACCGTTCCCATGGATGAAAGAATCACCGATCCCTTTGCTCCCCTGCCGGAGGACAGTCTCTTTGCCATGAGCTCGGAAATGGTTCTTTCGCTGCTCCGCCTGGCCAGGGACAGCAAAACGGAGATTGAACCGCCGATACGGCTTAAAAGCAGCGAAAAAAGCCGTTTTGCCTCCTCCCCCTCTCTTGATTTCCTTGAAAAAAATATATTCAGAAAAAAAACCTCTATCTGGCAGGGTAAGGAGCCGGATATTGAAATTCGGGAGTATCCGGATCCCCGAAGTGAGGCAGAGGCCTGTGCCGTATCCATCGCCGGCCTGATTCGCCGGGAGGGGCTTCGCTACCGGGATGTTGCCATTTTAACCGGAGATCTGGCTTCCTACGGTATTTGTCTTAAGAGAGCTTTGTTAGAGGAGGGGATTCCCTGCTTCATTGACGAAAAACGATCTCTGCTTCGAAATCCCTTTGTGGAGTTTATCCGGGGGGCTCTATCAGCCTGTCAGGACGGCTACAGCTATGACAGTATTTTCAGGCTGCTTAAAAGCGGTATGACTGACCTTGGAGAGGATGAGATCAACCGCATGGAAAATTATGTGCTGGCTACCGGCGTTAAAGGAAAAAAAAGATGGCGGGAAGGCTGGGAACGCATGAGCCGGGAAATTCGAGATCATGCTTCGGCAGAGTGGGAAATGGCTCAGCTTAACCTGAGCCGGCAAAGGCTGATAACTATGCTGGATCCCTTATCTGAGGCTCTGTCAAGTCGCTCCCTGACGGTCAGGGAGAAGACGGCAGCTCTTTACCGCTTCTGTGCTGAAAGGAAATGTCAGGAGAGGCTTAAACACTATGGGGATATTTTCCGCCAGGAGGGGCGGGAAGACCTGGCATCGGAATATGACCAGATCTATGGCAAGGTTATGGAGATTCTGGATAAGCTGGCGGCAGTTTTGGGAGATGAACGGCTTACCATGGGTGAAATGGTCAGCATGATGGAGACGGGGCTTTCGGAAATCCGCATCGGCATCATTCCCCCGGGAGTGGATCAGGTAATGGTGGGAGATATGGAACGCTCCCGTCTTAAGGATATCCGGGTGCTTTTCTTTGTGGGTGTTAATGAAGGCCTGATTCCCAAAAATCCCAAAGAGGGAGGCTTTTTGTCGGAAAGAGACAGAGAAAGACTGGAAGAAAAGGGAATTACCCTTCGGCCGACACCCCGCAGGCAGGTTTATATCCAGAACTTTTACCTTTATTTAGCTCTGACCAAGCCCTCCCACAGGCTGATTCTGACCTATGCGACAGCCAGCGAAAAGGGAGAGGAAAGACGTCTGGGCTACCTGATTTCCCAGATTCGGCGAATTTTTCCGGAGCTTGACATAACGCTGCCGAAAACCGGGCTTCTTGATCGTACGGAAAGACCTCAGGACGGTATTGCTCTTTTGGCTGAGGGCATCCGGAAAATCAGGATTGAAAGTCCTTCGGATGAATGGTTTGAGCTTTATGGCTGGTACCGGAGTCAGAAGGCCTATGCCGGAAGGGTGGAAAAGCTTCTTCAGGCAGCCGACCTTCGCACCGGCAGTGACAGTATCAGCCGCGCATCTGCCAGGGCTGTTTACGGCAGCTTTCTGAGAAATTCCGCCACCCGTCTGGAGCAGTTTGCCAAATGTCCCTTTGCTCATTTTGCCCAGTATGGCCTGAAGCTTAAAAAACGGGAAATTCTGGAAATGAATTCTCTGGAGCATGGCAATGTTCTCCATGAGGCACTTCAGTATTTCGGCTTAAAGCTTCTGGAAAGCGGCAGAACCTGGCAGAGCCTGACTTCTGAGGAGAGAAATACTCTGGCAGAAAAAGCCCTTCAAAGGGCGGCACAGGCTCATGA
>CAVLCU010000216.1:0-2955 GCA_963661545.1 Lachnospiraceae bacterium
GCCGCCGGGCGGTGGAAGCCCATTACCGGCGTCTTGGGATCCCGGCTGATGTGGAAATGGGACCTTATCCAGGACTTTACCGGACCGTTTATCATTGGCAGGATACCCCCATGGTTTCCATCCTGATTCCCAATAAGGATCACATCCAGGATCTGGATAAGTGTCTGAGGAGCATGGACAAGGGAAAGCAATATCCTAATCTGGAAATCCTGATTATTGAAAATAACAGCACGGAGCCGGAAACCTTCGCTTATTACCAGGAGCTGGAGAAAAGAGACAGCCGGGTAAGAGTTCTTTATTACAAGGGTGATTTTAATTACTCCGCCATCAATAATTTCGGTGCCGCCAATGCCCGGGGCGAGTATCTTTATCTCTTAAATAATGACACGGCCTTTATCAGCGAAGACGTTATCGGTGAGCTTATGGGCTTCTGCCGGCGAGAGGATGTGGGGGCCTGCGGCTCTCTCCTCTATTATGAAGACAATACCATCCAGCATGCGGGGGTTATCGTGGGCTGGGGAGGCGTTGCCGGCCATGCCTTCGTCAATCAGAAACGGGGTGAAACCGGCTATCAGCACCGGGTAATCTGCCAGCAGGATCTGTCAGCCTGCACTGCTGCCAGTCTTATGGTAAAAAAGTCTGTCTTTGACCAGGTGGGAGGCTTTACAGAGGAGCTGGCGGTGGCTTTCAACGATATTGATCTTTGCATGAAGATCCGGAAGGCCGGCTATCTGATTGTTTACAATCCCTATTGTGAGCTTTACCACTTTGAATCAAAATCCCGGGGTCTGGATCAGGGAAATAAGGAAAAGGTGGAACGCTTCCGGGGAGAAATGGCTTATTTCCAGAAGAAATGGCCGGAGATTTTAAGGGACGGAGATCCCTATTACAATCCCAATTTTTCTATGGTAACCCAGGATTTTTCTTTGAAGCATTTGTAAATCCAAAAAGGGCAGCAGCCCGGAAAAGTGAGGAAAAAATGAAAGCATTTGTGACAGGTGTGGCGGGACAGCTGGGCCATGATGTGGTTAATGAACTGATGAAACGGGGCTATGAGGCAGTAGGAAGCGATCTGGCGGAAAGCTACGCCGGGGTTCAGGACGGAACAGCGGTGTGCACGGCTCCCTATGTTGGCATGGATATTACGGATGCCCAGGCGGTTTCACGTATCATTAAGGAAGCCGGCGTGGATGCGGTAATTCACTGTGCCGCCTGGACCGCCGTTGATAAGGCAGAGGAGTGCGAGGATCTGGTACGGAAGATCAATGCCGGCGGCACGGAAAATATTGCCAGAGTCTGCAAGGAACTGGATATACCCATGATGTATTTCTCAACAGACTATGTGTTTGACGGTCAGGGAACACGCCCCTGGGAACCGGAGGATGAGTATCATCCTCTGGGAGCCTATGGCAGAACCAAGGCTGAGGGAGAGGTGGCTGTCAAAAGCCAGCTGGAAAAGTTTTTCATCCTTCGTATCGCCTGGGTCTTTGGTGTTAACGGAAAAAATTTCATCCGTACCATGCTGAATCTGGCTAAGACTCATGACAGTCTGAGGGTAGTTAATGATCAGATCGGAACGCCTACCTATACCTATGATCTGGCCCGTCTGGTGGTGGATATGATCCTGACAGATAAATACGGCATTTATCATGTTACCAATGAGGGGGACTATATTTCCTGGTATGATTTTGCCTGTGCCATTATGAAGGAGGGCGGAGCAACTCATGTGACCGTGTCTCCCTGCACCTCAGAGGAATACGGAGCCAAGGCAGTACGTCCCTACAACAGCCGCATGGACCGTTCCAAGCTGGTTAAAAACGGCTTTACCCCCTTGCCCACCTGGGAGGATGCCCTGGCACGGTATGTGGCCATTTTGAAGGCCAACGGAGAAATCTGATGACAACGATAGGATAAAAGATCGGCAGTTAGGAAGCATAAAGGAAAGAACGGACAGAAAGACATGACAAAGACAAGACTCACCAGGATGGACCGCAAAACTGTGGGCTTTTTGCTCCTGGCAGTGGCGGTGACCTGTCTGGCGGCATTTTACCGCTATATTTTCGGCGGTGATAAGCTGGCCTTTACGGATATCGGCTCGGATACCACCCAGCAGTATCTGGCTCAGTATGCCACCATTATCAGTAAGCTGAGACAAGGGGACTGGTCTCTTTGGAATGAATATTACGGTTTCGGCGCCAATATGTATATGCTGAACCTTTTTAATCCCCTGCTGATGATTCTTTATGCCATCGGTGCGGTGGCAGGCTTTCAGGTGATCCCTGATCTTTTGCTCTGGTGGTATATCGGCGAGATCCTTTTAAGTGCCTTTTCGGCCTATGTGTATCTTTCGGTTTTCCGTCTGGATGAAAAGGCCAAGGCCATCGCCTCCTATATGTTCGCCTTTAACGGCTTCCTCATTGTCTGGGGACAGCATTATCAGTTTGGAATTGTGTGCATTCTGTTTCCCTTGCTTCTCTGGGCTATTGAGAGAATGCTGCGGGATATGAGATGCTGGCCGACTCTGGTGGTGATTTCGGCTTTGGTGACCTTAAACAGCATGTATCTGGCCTATATGATGTTTCTTTGTGCGGCCTTTTACGTGATTTTCCGGATTCTGATGCGGGAGAGGCTTGGCTTTGTCAAATGGTTTAAGAAAACCTTTCTCATGGCACTTCCCATGGTGCTGGGTCTTGCCATTGGCGGCATTTCCCTTTTGCCCTCCTATGCGGCTATCGCCAATGTTTCCGCCAGACTCAATTCCAATCTGTCCGTTCTGGGAAGATTTTCAGGTGCCTTTTCCGCCTATCCTGAGGTATATTACAAAACCCTTATAAGCCGCTTCTTCACCAGCACCGGTGAGGGAATCAATATCTTTGATGGCTATCTGAATTATTATGAAGCCCCCTGTGTCTTTTTTACCGCCCTGTTTGTGATTCTTGGACTTCAGTATATTTT
>CAVLCU010000217.1:0-669 GCA_963661545.1 Lachnospiraceae bacterium
AACGCCAAGAATCGTAATGGAGCCGGCTCCGTCAATATCAACCGCCTTCTCATAACGGGAAGCCAGGCAGCTGTAAAGATCACCCGGGTAACCCCGGTTAGACGGCACCTGTTCCATGGTAATGGCCATTTCCTTCTGAGCATCTGCAAAGTTTGTCATATCTGTCAGAAGAACCAGAACCTTCTTTCCTTCCAGGGCAAACTGCTCTGCCACCGCCAGAGCCATATCCGGAACCAGCGTACACTCCACAATGGGGTCGGAGGCGGTATGAACAAACATCACCGTATGGCTCATGGCCCCACCCTTTTCAAGGGTATCCCTAAAAGCCAGATAATCATCATACTTAAGACCCATGCCACCTAAAACAATGACATCAACCTCCGCCTGAAGAGCAATGCGGGAAAGAAGCTCATTGTAGGGCTCACCGGAAATGGAAAAGATGGGAAGCTTCTGGCTTTCCACCAGCGTATTAAAAACATCGATCATGGGAATGCCGGTACGAATCATGTTTTTCGGCATGATTCTCTTAGCCGGATTAAAGGAAGGCCCGTTAATGGGAATCATATTTTCCGTCAGGGCCGGACCATGATCTCTTGGCACACCGGCACCGTCAAAAATACGTCCCAGAAGATGCTCAGAAAAGGAAACCATCATAGGTCTTCCCAGAAA
>CAVLCU010000217.1:679-2933 GCA_963661545.1 Lachnospiraceae bacterium
CCACTCCCTGAGCACCGGCAAAGACCTGAAGGGAAACCACGTCTTTGTCAAGCTTAATAACCGTGGCATAGCTGTCTCCTACTAAAGCCAGATCCCCCAGCCTGACATCCCTGGCACGAACGGTTACCACATTGCCCACAATAGATTCTATTTTGGTATATACTTTCTGCACTTTGCAACCTCCTACTCAGCGGCTTTGGACAGATAAAAATCCGTAATCTTCTTTTCCTGCTCCCGGAATTTTTCAGATTCAAATTCCGTGCCGTGCCAGTCGAGAAATTCCTGTCTCAGCTGATTGAAGAAGCTTCGAATTTCATCCTTGTCCTCCAGGGCGTAGGTGGTCATCAGTGCCTCATAGAGTCTGGCAAATTCCCGTCTCTGTCTTTCCGGAGAACAGGCGGCATCAATGGGATCAAAGGAGTTCTGCTGAAGATAAACCGCATCCAGAAACTCTCCCTTCTGATAAATCACATAGTCCTCAGCCGAGGTGCCTTCCTCACCCACAACCTTCATCATCTGGTTGATTTCATTGCTCCGGCGCAAAATCTCCCGGGCCTCTTCCACCTGCTTCATATCCACCAGACCGGTATATTTAGACCAGGAATCCATGGGGTGAATGGCCGGATATTTACGGGCGTCGGAACGTTCTCTGGAAAGACCGTGGAAGGCTCCCACCACCTTAAGGGTCGCCTGGGTAACCGGCTCCTCAAAGTTGCCGCCGGCGGGTGATACGGTTCCGCCGATGGTGACGGAAGCGATTTTTCCGTTTTTCAGTCTCACCTTGCCGGCCCTTTCATAGAAGGAAGCAATGGTAGACTCCAGATAAGCCGGGAAGGCTTCCTCTCCCGGAATTTCCTCCAGACGTCCTGACATTTCACGCATGGCCTGTGCCCACCGGCTGGTGGAATCTGCCAGAAGAAGAACATCCAGTCCCATCTGACGATAATATTCTGCCATGGTAACCGCCGTGTAGCAGGAGGCTTCACGGGCCGCCACCGGCATGGATGAGGTATTGCAGATAATAATGGTTCTTTCCATCAGAGAACGGCCGGTTTTGGGATCCTCCAGCTCCGGGAACTCCTTCAGGATTTCAACAACCTCTCCGGCTCTTTCACCGCAGGCTGCCACAATGACGATATCCGCCTCTCCGTTCTTGGCTTCCATGTGCTGAAGAACGGTTTTACCGGCTCCGAAGGGACCCGGCACACAGAAGGTTCCTCCCTTAGCCACCGGCAGGAAAGAATCAATGCAGCGGATCTGGGTTACCAGAGGCTCATCGGGACGAAGCCTTTCATCATAGCATTTTACAGCCTGCTTAATCGGCTGGGTAATGACCATGCTCAGCTATTTTTCTTCACCGTTTCCGTTTTCAATAACACAAATGGTGGAGCGGACATGATAGCATCCCTTTTCTTTAATGGATTTAACTCTCCAGTCCGTCCCCTTTAAGGTAAAGGGCACCATGATCTCGTGGGTAAAAAGCCCCTCCGGCACTGAGCCGATGGCATCTCCAGCTTCCACCAAATCTCCCACCTGAACCTTAGGGGTGAACTCCCATTCCCGATCCGGAATGGGATCCAGATAAACGCCTCTTTCAAGGAAGAAGCCGCATTTTTCCGCCAGCTCCGGAAGGGGATTCTGAAGGCCGTCAAAGACCTGAGTTAAAAGTCCCGGACCAAGCTCAACGCTCATCAGCTCTCCGGTAAATTCCGCCTGATCTCCCACCTTGATGCCGTTGGACATCTCGTAGATCTGCATGCTGGCAATGCCGTTGTTGATCCGGATAACCTCACCCTTAAGACGTTTGCCATCTACTAAGATATAGCCAACTTCATTTTTGTGAACGGCTCCCTCAAAGCTGATGTTTGCCAGGTTGCCGTTAATACCGGTTACATATCCTGTTACTGTTTCCATCAATGATCTCCTGTTATAAGCGATAGACCCGCTGCTGTACCTGATCAAAAAGACGTTTAAATTCCGCCTTGCCCTTTTCCTGAACAAAACAGCTCTGACGTTCAAGCAGCTTCAGCTTGACGGCATAACCAAACAGATAAATATCGTCAAAATGATGCAGCCCAACCAGTGAATCGAGATTTTCGAATTCATAATCCAGAAGGATTTTCTCAGCCTCCAGAGGATTTTTTGCCGTCATGGCTGCCGAAGCTGCCTGAGTTGTAAGATAATCCTTTTCATATTCCTTATGATAAGGCTTACCAAGACTGGCACTTCTCTGGGCATTAAGCTCCTTCATCAG
>CAVLCU010000218.1:0-2805 GCA_963661545.1 Lachnospiraceae bacterium
TCCAGATATTTATCCACCATGAGAAGATCCGCTGCCTGTTCTTCATAATCCGGATTTACCCGCATGGTATCCATCAGTTCGGACTTTACCTTCAGGAAAAGGTCATCCACCACATCATCATGGGCAATAACCTCCTGAGCCTTCTCCAGATTCTTCTCCACATAGGCCTCCAGGGCATGGATCAGCATCAGGATGGTTTCTGCTGACATCTTCCGGATATTTTCAACCCGCATAACATAAGGGCTCTCTGCCATAATAATGGTGAGCTCCGAAATATCCCCGGCATGATCACCGATACGTGCCATATCCGTTACCATTTTCATGGCGGCTGTTACCGTACGAAGATCCCGTGCCACCGGCTGCTGCTGGATCAGAAGCTGAAAGCAGATATTCTCAATCTTCTTCTGCTGATCCGTAATGTCATCCTCCATGGCCACCAGCTTCTGAGCCGTTTCCGTATCCTGGGCAAAAAGTGCCTGAATGCTTTTCTGTATGGCATCCTCGATGAGGCTGCCCATGGCAATCATTTCTTTATTCAGCAGCTTAAGCTGCCCATCGAATTTGTTTCTCATTAGCCAAACCTCCCGGTAATATAATCCTCTGTCCGTTTATCCCGAGGCGTAGAGAAAAGGGCTTTGGTAGCACCAAATTCCACCAGGTCACCCAGAAGGAAGAAGGCTGTATTATCCGATACACGAACGGCCTGCTGCATGTTGTGGGTAACCACCACCACCGTATATTTTTTCTTAAGCTCCTCCATCAGGTCTTCAATCTTAGCTGTGGAGATAGGATCCAGAGCTGATGTGGGCTCATCCATCAAAAGCACTTCCGGCTGAACCGCCAGAGCCCGGGCAATACAGATTCTCTGCTGCTGACCACCGGAAAGGCCAAGGGCTGATTTTTTCAGGCGATCCTTTACTTCCTCGAAAATGGCAGCCCCCTGAAGGCTTTCCTCTACGATCTGATCCAGCTTTCTCTTATCCCGGATGCCGTGAACCCGGGGGCCATAGGCAATATTGTCATAAATGCTCATAGGGAAGGGATTGGGCTGCTGAAATACCATCCCCACCCGCTTTCTTAAAATGGTGGTGTCAACCCCGGGAGCGTAGATATCCTCATTGTCAAGATAAACCTTACCCTCGATGCGGACATTGTCAATGAGATCATTCATCCGGTTAAGGGTTTTAAGGAAGGTGGATTTTCCGCAGCCGGAGGGACCGATAAAGGCCGTTACCGCATTTTCCGGAATTTCCATGTTAATGCCCTTTAAGGCATGATTATCACCGTAATACAAGTGCAGATCCTGCACACTGATTTTAATCTTATGTTCCATCATTATCTCCGTCTTCAATCGGCTGAGAAAAAGAGTCAGATTTCTTCCTCCTCTCAGCCATCCTGTTATCATCCGTATCCCTGCCGGACCCGGCCTTTATTTTTGCTTTGTCACATCAAAACGGGCTGCCAGTCTTTTGGTACCGAAATTGATGAGAAGAACGATAACCAGCAGAACCAGTGCAATACCGAAGGCGGTATCAAAATCTCCCTCACTGGTGGCACTCAGATACAGCTGAATCGTCATGGTACCGCCGGAATGGAAAATCTTGGAGAAAATTCCTCCAAAGGTCTTGGGCAGATCATTGCCGCTGCCGGCTGTAAAAAGAAGGGCTGCCGACTCTCCTACGATACGGCCGATGGCCAGGATCACACAGGTAATAATGCCGGGCATAGCCGAGGGCAGAAGGATGGTGCGAATGGTATGCCACTTGCCGGCGCCAAGTCCCACGGAGCCCTGACGATAGCTGTTGGGCACCGTTTTCAGAGCCTCCTGGGTATTTCTGGTGATCAGAGGCAGAACCATCAGAATCAGCGTCAAAGATCCGGTGAGGATAGAGTAACCAAGCCCCAGGGTCTGGCCAAAGAACATCATGCCAAAAAGACCGAAGATGATGGAGGGAATACCTGCCAGAGTCTCTGTAGCAAACTCAATAACGGTAACCAGCTTTCCCGGCTTGGCATATTCATTAAGATAAACGGCTGCTCCCACACCGATGGGTGTGGCGATGATCATGGTAAGGACAATGATGATCAGAGTATTGACGATATTACCGGCAATACCGACCGTTCCCTTAAGAACCGAGGTGACGGAGGTCAGGAAGGTCCAGTTAATGGAACCGATGCCCCGAACCACCACATAAATGATAATGCCCGCCAGAATGGCCACCGACAGTGCCGCTGCGCCGTAGATCAGCACATACATGACAAGATCAGAGGGACGTTTTCGGCGTTTCGTAAGCGAATTTACCGTTTCCATCAGTGCTTACCCTCCTTTCTTCACTTTTTTCTCTTCTTTCGCGGGAAGCCTTCTTTACCGGCTTGTCCTGCTCCAGGTTGCTTTTCTTCCGGAGCCGCATCAGGATAAGGTTAACGGCCATAATGAAAATATAAAGCACCAACCCTACAGTGAAGAGAACCTTACGATGCGTACCGCCGGCATAGCCCATTTCACTGACAAGCTGGGTGGTCAGGAAGCGGACGGAATTGAAGGGAAGGGGAATATTGACGGAGCCGCCGGCCACCATATTGATGGCCATGGCTTCTCCCAAAGCGCGGCCGATACCAAGAACAATACCGGTCATAATACCGGATTTGGCCGCAGGAACCGTTACTTTGAAAATAGTCTGGATACGGCTGGCACCCAGAGCCAGGGAGGCTGCCCTAAGATCCTTGGAAACCGCACGAATCGAGGTGCTGCTGATGTTGATAACCGTAGGCAGAATCATAATGGCCAGCACAATGATGGCAGAC
>CAVLCU010000219.1:0-2792 GCA_963661545.1 Lachnospiraceae bacterium
CCTTCTGGATCTTAACTGCATGACCGTTACCGGCAAAACCGTGGGAGAAAACATTGCCAATGCGGAGAATTTGAATCCGGAGGTTATTCGTCCCATTGAAAATCCTTATATGAAAACAGGCGGCTTGGCAACTCTTTTCGGGAACCTGGCACCGGAGGGCGGTGTGGTAAAGCAAAGCGCTGTTGTACCGGAAATGCTGGTTCATGAGGGCCCTGCCAGAGTCTTTGACTGTGAAGAGGATGCCATTGCCGCTATTCTCGGAAAAAAGATCAATCCCGGAGATGTGGTGGTGATTCGCTATGAGGGACCCAAGGGCGGACCCGGTATGAGAGAAATGCTGAATCCCACCTCGGCCATTGCCGGCATGGGACTTGGTTCCTCTGTGGCTCTTATTACCGATGGCCGGTTCAGCGGTGCTTCCCGCGGTGCTTCCATCGGTCATGTTTCACCGGAGGCAGCTGTGGGTGGTCCCATAGCTCTGGTGGAGGAAGGGGACATCATCGCCATCGATATTCCCAATAAGAAGATTGATATGAAGGTTGATGAGAAGGAGCTTGCAAGACGCCGGGCAGCCTGGACACCCAGAGAGCCTAAGATTACCTCGGGGTACCTTTCACGCTATGCCTCTATGGTTACCTCCGGCACCCGGGGGGCCGTACTTGAAATTCCCAAGGCAAAGGAGAACTGATATGCTTTTATCTGGTGCAGAAATCGTTATCGAATGTCTGAAGGAACAGGGCGTTGATACGGTATTCGGGTACCCGGGTGGTGCTATTTTAAATATTTATGATGAGCTTTATAAACACAGCAGCGAGATCCGTCATATCTTAACCTCTCATGAACAGGGGGCAGCTCATGCAGCTGACGGCTATGCCAGAGCAACAGGCCGGGTGGGGGTCTGCCTGGCAACCTCAGGCCCCGGAGCCACCAATCTGGTGACGGGTATTGCCACCGCTTATATGGATTCCGTTCCCCTGGTTGCCATTACAGCCAATGTGGGACGCTCTCTTCTGGGGAAGGATTCCTTTCAGGAGGTGGATATTGCCGGCATTGCCATGCCCATTACCAAGTACAGCATGATCGTTAAGGATGTGACCAAGCTGGCAGAGGCCCTGAGACGCTCCTTTGAGATCGCCTCCAGCGGCCGTCCCGGTCCGGTGTTGATCGATATCACCAAGGATGTGACAGCGGCAAAATGTGAATATGAACCGAAAGACGTCAACCCTTCGGATGGACGGAAAGCTGCTCCAAAGGAGGCGATAAAAAAGGCTGCCGCCATGATCATGGCAGCTAAAAAGCCGGTGATCTTTACCGGAGGCGGCACCATTATTTCGGGAGCCTCGGAGGAGGTCAGGAAACTGGCACATCTCATCGATGCACCGGTATGTGACAGCCTTATGGGAAAGGGAGGCTTCCCGGGAACGGATCCTCTCTATACCGGTATGCTGGGGATGCATGGGACAAAGGCTTCCAATCTGGCGGTAACCCACTGCGATCTTCTGATCGGTCTGGGGGTCAGGTTCTCGGACCGGGTGACCAGTGACACATCATCCTTCGCTGTTAAGGCCAAAAAGCTTCAGTTTGATGTGGATGCTGCTGAGATCAATAAAAATATTCTGGTGGATCATGCGGTTATCGGAGATCTTAAGCTGTCCTTAGAAAGTCTCTTCCCTTATCTTGAAACCACAAAGCATCCGAAATGGATTGCCGAGGTGGAAAAGATCAAGGAGGAGCATCCTCTTAAATATGACATGACCTCCCGTCTGACGGCACCGGCCATTATTGATGCCTTATATCGCAAGACTAAGGGAGAGGCTATTATTACCACGGATGTTGGTCAGCATCAGATGTGGGCGGCGCAGTACTATCGCTACACAGAGCCCCGGACCTTCCTGTCCTCAGGAGGACTTGGAACCATGGGCTATGGTCTTGGAGCAGCCCTTGGGGCAAAGACCGGCCGGCCGGATAAAACCGTTATCAATATCGGGGGAGACGGCTGCTTCCGTATGAATATGAATGAAATGATTACGGCAGCACGCTGCCATATTCCGGTTATTGAAGTGGTTATCAATAATTCTGTTTTGGGTATGGTACGTCAGTGGCAGAATCTTTTTTACGGAAAACGCTTCAGCAGCACCACCTTTACGGATGATCTGGATTATGCCAAAATTGCAGAGGCCATGGGCTGTCGCGGCATTCGGGTGACAAAGGTGGAAGAGCTTGATGAGGCCATTGAGGAAGCTCTTAAGACAGATGGACCGGTGCTTTTGGACTGCCGTGTTGACAGCGACGATATGGTATTTCCTATGTCAGGACCCGGTCAGCCTATTGAAGAAGCCTTCGACCAGGATGATATGAATTGATTTGATGAGGAGAAGCTTCCGGCAGATTCTTTAAGAGGCTCATGGAATGAGAAGCCTTTGGGAAAAGTGCCGGCAATAAGAAAAGAGGAAAAGCTATGTACAAGTATCAGTGCCTTAATCCCATTGCCGAGGTGGGATTGTCAAAATTTACGGAAGCCTATCAGAGAGTCGAAGAGGGAAATCCCGATGTTTATCTGGTTCGTTCAGCTAACATGAAGGAAATGAACATACCTTCTTCAGTTAAAGCCATTGCCCGTGCCGGTGCCGGTGTCAATAATATTCCGGTGGATGATTGTGCCGAAAAGGGCATCGTGGTATTTAACACACCGGGGGCCAATGCCAACGGAGTGAAGGAGCTGGTGATTGCCGGTATGCTGCTGGCAGCCCGTGACGTTGTGGGAGGCATTAACTGGCTTAAGGGTCAGGAAG
>CAVLCU010000220.1:0-2699 GCA_963661545.1 Lachnospiraceae bacterium
GCATAAAATACCGGTACAGAAAAGCTTCCTGTATACTGCTCAGAACCCCACCATGCAGAGGGCCAGGGAAATCAGTGAGATTCTGCTGGATTATTTTGACAGACGCCGGGTTCAGAAAATCTTTGTTATCTATACGGATATGAAAAACAGCATGGCGGAGGAAACCAGAACCGAGAGACTTCTGCCCTTCCATCGGAAATTCTTTGCCTCCAATACCAATGAACAGCAGGTGAAAACTCCCTTCGAGTTTTCACCCTCCATCAGCGAGGTGCTGGACAATATTATCCCAAGCTACGTATCCGGCTATATCTACAGTGCCCTGGTGGACAGCTTCTGCAGTGAGCAGAATGCCCGTATGACAGCCATGAATTCCGCCGGAGAAAATGCGGATAAGATCCTGTCCTCCCTGTCCATTGAATACAATCGCATGAGACAGGCGGCCATTACGCAGGAAATTACCGAGGTATCTTCCGGAGCCAAGGCTCAGAAACATAAAGCAAAAAGTAAAGAACAGGAGGAGGTGTCCGTTCTATGAGTATCATATATGGAAAAATCACAGCGATATCGGGACCGGTCATCGACTGTGAGTTTCCCAAGGGAAATCTCCCGAAGATAAAGGAAGCTCTTACCGTTACCGTAAAGAATGAAAAAAGAGTCATGGAAGTGGCTCAGCATATCGGCAAGGACAAGGTCCGCAGCATTCTCCTGGGAGCCAGCGAAAATCTCTCCCGGGGCATGAGTGTGGAAAGTGAAGGCAAGGGTATCGAGGTGCCGGTGGGTGAAGCCACCCTGGGACGTATGTTCAACGTTCTGGGCCAGCCCATAGATGGGGGCGAGGAGGTGCCGGAGGGCACGGAAAAATGGGAAATCCACCGCAAGGCTCCCAGCTTTTCAGAGCAGCGTCCTGCGGCAGAAATCCTGGAAACCGGTATTAAGGTTATCGATCTTCTGGAGCCCTATCCCAAGGGCGGAAAGATCGGCCTCTTCGGAGGCGCCGGTGTAGGAAAAACCGTTCTGATCCAGGAGCTGATTCATAACGTGGCCATGGAGCATGGCGGCTATTCGGTTTTTACCGGTGTTGGTGAAAGAAGCCGTGAGGGCAACGATCTCTGGAATGAAATGCGGGAGAGCGGCGTTTCCGACAAAACCGCTCTGGTCTTCGGTCAGATGAACGAGTCTCCGGGTGTTCGTATGAGAGTCGCCCTTTCAGGACTTACCATGGCAGAATATTTCCGGGACGTTGCCAATAAGGACGTTCTGCTTTTCATTGATAATATTTTCCGTTTCGTTCAGGCAGGCTCAGAGGTTTCCACCCTTCTTGGCCGTATGCCATCAGCCGTTGGTTATCAGCCCACACTGGCTGAGGAAATGGGTGCTCTTCAGGAGAGAATTACATCCACTCAGAAAGGCTCCGTTACCTCTGTTCAGGCGGTTTACGTTCCGGCAGACGACCTGACAGACCCGGCTCCGGCTACCACCTTTACCCATCTGGATGCCACCACGGTTCTGAGCCGTAAGATTGCTGAGCAGGGCATCTACCCGGCAGTTGATCCCTTATCCTCCACCTCCCGGATTCTGGAGGCGGATGTGGTAGGCCAGGAGCATTATGAGGTGGCCCGGCGGGTTCAGGAATATCTTCAGAAATACAATGAGCTTCAGGATATTATCGCGATTCTGGGTATGGACGAGCTCAGTGAGGAGGACCGCCAGGTGGTGGCCAGAGCCCGAAAGATCCAGCGGTTCCTGGCTCAGCCCACCCATGTGGCTGAAAAATTCACCGGTATTCCCGGCATCTATGTGCCTCTTTCCGAAACCGTTCGCGGCTTCCGCATGATTCTGGACGGGGAAATGGATGAATATCCGGAGGCAGCCTTCTATAATGTGGGTCCCATCGACGATGTTAAGAAAAACGCTGAGAAGATGAAAGCCGAGGAAGGGGTATGAGCAGCTTTAATGTGTTCATTCTGGCAGCTTCACATGTTTTCTACGAGGGTCCCTGTGAATCCTTGGTTATTCCCACCTCTGACGGTCAGTACGGCATTCTGGCGGGCCACAGCAATACCATTACAGCCATTGTGCCGGGGCAGATGACCTATCGGATTCCCGGGGAGGAAACCCATATCGCTGCGGTATCCTCCGGTTTGGTGAAGATTGAAAATAATGAGGTTCTGGTGCTGGTGGACAGCGCTGAGAAGCCGGAGGAAATCGATGCCAATCGGGCAAAGAGAGAGGCGGATGCGGCGAAGGAGGCTCTTCTTCAGAAACAAAGCATCCGTGAGTATCATACCGCCCAGGTGACCCTGGCCCGACAGATTGCCAGACTTCGGGTTAAAAACGGTGAGCATAAATATAATTAAGCTCGTGGTCTGGCACCTGTTAATGTCAACCCTGTGGACTTTGGCAGACTATTTGCCATTGAAATTGACAGGTGGGCAGCGGCCGAAGGACCTCAGACCAGCCATTTCCGGATTTTCTAAAGGAAAATCGAGATTGGGTCTGAAACTTTAAGAAAAAATTTTGCCAAAATCTGGCACCGGAGAGACAGAAAGCTCCGGTGCCTTTTTAGCAAAGGATGGGAGGCAAGACGCTGTGCTCATCATGACCGCAGAGACCTTTTGGAAGGGAAAGGAGGCAGCTTAAAAGCCCAGCTTTCGTGACAGGGGGATACAAAAAACACAAATTGTATCTCCTCTTCAAAC
>CAVLCU010000221.1:0-2680 GCA_963661545.1 Lachnospiraceae bacterium
TGTCTGATCGATGCCGGTACCATGACAGACTATGGCTATCAAATCGGGGATCGCATTACCTTCCTTTCTCCGGATGACTCTGATCTATCCGATACCCTTTGTCAGGCCAGCTATACCATTGTCGGCATCGGTTCTAGTCCGGAATACATTTCCTATTCCAGAGGCTCAACTACGATCGGCGACGGAAGCCTGGATGCCTTCGTCATTGTTACACCGGAGGCCTTTTCCCTTGATGTTTATACCTATATTGATCTGGCTTCTGTAAAGGCAGAATCTGCCATTGTATATTCATCAGCCTATGAGGACGCTGTCTCTGACCTGAAGGAAACCATCGAAGATACCCTTTCCGATAAACGCTGTCAGATCCGTTATACTTCGGTTCTCGATGAGGCACAGGGCAAAATTGACGATGCGCAGGCCGAGCTGGATCAGGCCAGTGCCGATGCAAAAAGCAAGTTATCTGATGCCCTGGCAGAGCTGGAAGACGGTGAAATGCAGTATCAGGATGGACTGGAGCAAATCCAGGAAAGCGAAAAGCAGCTTGCGGATGCCTATCAGCAGATTACAGATGGACAGACCCAACTGGAGGATGGACAGGCCCAGCTGAATGAGGGAGCTGCCCAGCTGGAAAGCGGCTGGTCCCAGTATTATGCCGGTCTCAATGAATATCACCAGAATGTACAGACTCTGGCAAACTCCCGCAGCCAGGTCGAATCCGGACTTGCCGCCATCGAAAGCTATGAATCTGCAATGACGCAGATCGAGGATTCCTTAACTGCCATCAGCGAGGCAAAATCTGCCCTTTCCCAGCTTCCGGAGGGCTCTACTCTTCCGGACGGCAGCAGCATGGACTCCCTCCTTGCTCAGGAAGCTTCCTTAAAAGAAGAGAAGGCTTCCCTGGAAGCAAATGCCTCCTCTCTTCCGGACAAGGCAAACCTGCAGGCTTCCCTGGCGCAGATCGAGGCCGGAGAAAAGCAGCTTGCAGATGCAAAGGCCACTCTGGATGCTTCCTATGAAGAACTCAGCAGCTCCCAGGCCACTCTGGATGCTTCCCAGGCTGAAATCGATGCCAATGCAGCCACTTTGGCCCAGGGACTGGAGGAATATCAGTCCGGACAGCTGCAGCTGGAAGAAGGAAAAAGCAAGCTTTCCGACAGCCGGACCCAGTTGGATGATGGATGGACAGAATACGAAGATGGTAAGGAAGAAGCCGAAAGCGAAATAGCAGATGCCCAGTCCCAACTGGATGACGCCCAGGCAGAATTAAATGATATCGAATACCCAAAATGGTATGTCACAGATCGTTCCGGCTTTACCAGCTATACTGAGCTCGGAGACAATGCTCTTCGTATGGGCGCGATCGGCACCGTTTTCCCGGTACTCTTTTTCCTGATCGCTGCCCTGATTTCCCTGACCACCATGACCAGAATGGTCGGAGAGCAGCGCCTTCAGATCGGCACCCTAAAGGCTCTTGGTTATTCCAATCGTGATGTTGCCTTTAAATATATCACCTATGCCCTGTCTGCGACGGTCAGCGGAAGCCTGGTCGGTGTTCTTCTCGGAGAAAAATTCTTCCCCTGGATCATTATCACCGCCTACAAGATCATGTATCCGCACCTTGACACTCTGGTGATTCCTTATAATCTGCCCTGTGCCCTTTTGGCCGGACTTGCAGCCGTTGCCTGTGTCAGCATCGCTACCATTTATTCCTGCTTCCATGAGCTGGCTGAAACTCCCGCTTCTTTGATGAGGCCTCTCTCCCCGGCAAATGGAAAGCGAATCTTTTTGGAGCGGATCGGCTTTTTCTGGAGACGCCTTTCCTTCTCCAGAAAATCCACCCTGCGAAATCTCTTCCGCTATAAGAAGCGTTTCCTGATGACGGTTCTCGGTATCGGCGGCTGTATGGCTATGATGATCTTAGGCTATGGCCTGAAGGATTCCATTGGTGATATTACGGATATTCAGTATAATGAACTGCAGACTTACGATTCTATGATCGTATTAAATGACTCTGCCACAGAGGAGGACTGGACTTCTCTCTACAGCAAGGCCAGCTCCACGGATGCCATTGCGAAGACGCTTTCCATCCAAATGACTTCTATGGATGCCGGTGAGGGATCTGATTCTATCAGTGCTTATCTGATCGTTCCTCAGGATCTGTCTTCCATCTCTGATTTTTATCATTTCCGCAGCCGGAAGGGACATGAGCCCTATCAGTTGGATGATTCCGGCGCCATTATTTCAGAGAAGCTGGCAAAGAAATTAGGTCTTGCTCCCGGAGACAGCCTGACCCTTTTCAATGAAGATAAGGAAAGCTTTTCGCTTACAGTCTCTGCCGTCTGCGAAAATTATCTGGGCAACTATGTCTATGTTACAACTGACTATTATCAGCAATGCTTTGGAGAGTCTTCCTCACCGAATGTGCTCCTTGCCTCTTTGCAGGACAGCTCAAAATCAACTGAAGATGCACTTGCGGAATCCTTCCTGAAGGAGGACTTTGTCATCAATATTTCCTTTGTTGATGATCTTCGTTCACAAATGGATGACATTCTGGATATGCTGGATACCATCGTTCTTGTATTGATTGCCTCAGCCGGTCTTCTGGCCTTTATCGTTCTTTACAATCTGAACAATATCAATATTACGGAACGGCGGCGGGAGCTTGCGACCCTCAAGGTGC
>CAVLCU010000222.1:0-2663 GCA_963661545.1 Lachnospiraceae bacterium
CCGGAAGGCACCACAGCCTATGATGTTTCCAAGGGACAGGTGGTAAACAATTATCAGATGTTCTATGCCCGGCTTAAGGCAGGCCGCTATGCTTATCGTGCCTTTGCCTTAAATGCGGAAACCCAGGAATATGATATCCCGCTGGGAGGCATGACCCTGGATCTTCCCACCGACAGCAATGTGGATGGCAATCAGGGTGGCAACACCAGCATTTACCTCCGCAGTGTTTCTCTCTATACGAATTCGAGAAAGACAGACAATACCTATTTCACCAAGGATGAGTATCATGTGGGTCTGATGTGCCCCATCATGAGCAGTGAGGCTGTCTTTGGGGAGGCTTACCAGTCAGGTAATTATGCCTACTATCCCACGGTAGTCTATGCTGCCGGCAATGCCTGCCTCTACAATGCCTATACCTATCCGGATATTGATGGCTATATCTTCACTCAGACCAGTAACCAGACCATTCAGACAGGCTATTCGGTTCTGACCAAGTCTCTGACCCTTAATACGGCCATTGCTCTGACGGTTACCGTTCCCAAGGAGGCTGACTTTGGTCTTTACTTCCAGTGGAACAACTTTAATACCACAGAGATTGAGCCTGATGGGGAATGGAAAGAAGGGGAAGACGGCACTAAGACAACCACCTATACCATTTCCAAGAGCAGCAGCAATTACACCTGGCGCATGAGCGATGCGGACCATGTGACCCAGGCCGGCTGGCTTTCCAGCATGAGTGCCAGCGGTGAAAAGACCTTCACCTATTCCGAGGGAGCCTCTACCAACCGGATTTCCCACGACAGCAGCAATCTGGGAAGCCAAACTGCCACAAGAGATGAGGCAGATATTCAGGTAAATCTGGATCCCTCCGGCTACAAGGCCCTTGAAGGCACCACCCGTGTTCGGGCCTATCGCCATTGGGAGCTTATTAATTCAGATTTTGGAAATATCATGATTGAGCCGGACTTCCACTGGAGTGTGGACTCTGGTGATGCCGCGATTCAGACGGTTAACGGCGGCAATGCCTCCGAAAACTGGGCGGATATTACACCGGGCCAGGAGGATTCCATTGTCACGGTTTATTATGACAGTCTGGATGCTAATCCCGGCAATTATGGGACTCACGGCGGTTTGTATCCGGCTACTCAGGCTCAGAGAGTGGGCTTCATGGTTATCGGCGGCACAGGAGTGACCCATGGTACGGCCGATGCCAAGATTGCCTATAACATGGCTGAGGGTGCCACCACCACCCGCTCCGAGGACTGGGATTATAATTACGATACCTGGTATTATGGGGCCAATGAAGAGGATCCCACCCTTGACTTTGGGGTGGAGGCCACCGGTGATGTGAAGGTTGAGTATGCTATCGGCAGCTTTAATGATGAGATGAAAGCTACCATCGGCAGCTTCGAGGATGCCGAAAAGCATGAAGACGGCAGCTACAGCATTCCTCTTAAGAGCTTTAATTATACCGGCAACCGTAAGGGCGGTACGGTTATTATCCGTATGACGGATGAGACCGGTGTCAGCTATCGTCTGGTAAGAGTAGCCAAGGTTACCATCAAGGCAACCAATCTCTCTCACCAGGGCGAAAATATCATGCCGGGAGACAAGGTTCAGCTGACCTTTGAGGGCATGTTCCGCTCAGTCAACAAGATTTCCGGTATTTTCAATCCCACCAGCTTCTATGCTACCTATAGTGATGGGGAAAACACTTATCAGGGAATCTTAAGTCAGTATCAGAAGATGGATAATGTTTCTGTCACCGTGACCATTCCCACGGACCTTGACTTTGAAGAGGGGGCAGAAACCACCACCTTCAGCTTTACTAATGGTTATACCTACGGCTCGATGTACGCCTCAGCGAATCCCTTCGGCACCATTTACAGTATGACGGACACCGGGGTTGGCACAAACTTTAATGCGATGATGGTAACCTATTACGTTAGCCATTATGCCGATGCGGCGGTTACGGTTTACCGCAAGGTTTATTATGATACGGCTCTGGTGGTTCCGGATGAGGAAGGCACAGCTCTTGAGGATGTTGCCATTACTCTGACGGATACGGCAGGCAATGTCATAGAGGCTGATGACAAGGGCCACTACAGCTTAGGCTATGGCACTTACCTCTACTCACTGGAGAAAGAGGGATATACCAAGCTTTCCGGCGAATTTACGCTGGGCAGCAAGGATGCCGAAATGGTTAAGGACGGTGTGCTGCCGGTTACCCTGAAGGCTCTGAGAGCTCTTTCAGACAGTGACTGGGATGGCGTAGAAAAGACCGAACCGGCTAAGGATGAGGAGGGTACTTACCTCATCGGAACGGCGGCGGAGCTGGCCTGGTTTGCAGAGGCTGTTAACAGCGGCAATACGGGAATTTCAGCGAAGCTCACGGCTGATATCGATCTTGCCAGCCGCCAGTGGACACCCATTGGCTCCGATGCCACACCCTTTGCCGGATCTTTGGATGGTGACGGCCATGTGGTAGAGAATCTCTATATCAAGACCACGGCGAATTATCAGGGTCTTATCGGTTATCTGGCTGAAAACTGCACCGTGAAAAACCTGGGAGTTACCGGTGAGGTGATAACCGAAGGTAAGTTCGCTGCCGGTATCGTGGGCTACCTGAGAAACTACAGTGTGATTGACAGCTGCTATAATGC
>CAVLCU010000223.1:0-1050 GCA_963661545.1 Lachnospiraceae bacterium
TGCCAAAACCGAGCGGGAATGTGTGGATGCCATCGTTAACCACATTACACAGGAAGGCTACGTAGAGCTTAGCAAGGCCATCAAAGAAAATAAGGCCTTAAAGCCCGGAGATAAAATTTATGCTGTTCATATGAATAAATCCCTGGTCATGTTCCAGATCGGCAAGGAGCCCCTTGAAAAGGGCATGAATATCCTGGGGGCCCATATTGACTCCCCCCGTCTTGACATTAAGCAGGATCCCCTTTATGAGGACGGTGGCTTTGCCCTGATGGATACCCATTATTACGGCGGCGTCAAAAAATACCAGTGGGTTACCATTCCTCTGGCCATTCATGGCGTGGTTGTCAAAAAGGACGGCACAACCATTGAACTGAATGTGGGAGAGGATCCGGAGGATCCCGTTTTCTTCATTTCCGATCTTCTGATTCATCTGGCTCAGGAGCAGATGGAGAAAAAGGCCTCCAAGGTTATTGAAGGAGAAGCTCTGGATATTATCTGCGGCAATATGCCCCTTGTCTGCCATGGCAAAAAGAAAGAGGAATCCCCTGTCAAGGAAGCCGTAAAAGCTTATATCCTTAATATTCTTAAGGAAAAATATGATTTTGAAGAAAATGACTTTCTTTCGGCTGAGCTTGAGGTGGTGCCGGCAGGAGAAGCCCGGGATGCCGGCTTCGACCGCAGCATGATCCTGGCCTATGGCCATGATGACCGGGTCTGTGCCTATCCCTCCTACCGTGCCATGCTGGAAACTGAAAATCCCTTAAGAACCTGCTGCTGCATTCTGGTAGACAAGGAAGAAATCGGCTCTGTAGGAGCCACAGGTATGAGATCCCATTTCTTTGAAAATGCGGTGGCTGAAGTTATGGCTTTATCAGGTGATGAAAATCCTCTGCATATCCGCCGGGCTCTTGCCAATTCCTATATGCTTTCTTCAGACGTCAGCTCTGCCTTCGATCCCACCTACGCCTCCAGCTTTGATGCCAAAAATGTAGCCTATCTTGGGGGCGGCATGGTGTTCAACAAATTCACCGGTTCCCGGGGAAAATCCGG
>CAVLCU010000223.1:1060-2622 GCA_963661545.1 Lachnospiraceae bacterium
ATCTGGCACAGCTTCGGGCCATTCTGGATAAGGATGACGTCACCTTCCAGACGGCTGAGCTTGGCCGGGTGGATCTTGGGGGCGGCGGCACCATTGCTTACATTCTGGCACTTTATGGCATGAACGTTATTGACAGCGGCGTCGCTGTTCTGAATATGCACGCTCCTCACGAAGCCATTTCAAAGGCGGACCTTTATGAAACCTTCAGAGGCTATCAGGCTTTTCTGAAAAACATCGGATAAGGATTTAATATGATATCAACAAAAGTTTTCTCCGGCATTGATTCCCTGCCTGAGGGACATGCCGGAGCTAATCTGCAGAATTTCTGCCTGGTGGTGGAGGGAGGTGCCTTCCGGGGCATCTATGCCGAAGGTGTTCTGGACTGTCTCATGACTCATGGTCTTAATGCCTCAGCCACCATCGGTGTTTCCGCCGGAGCCATGGGGGGTGCCTGCTATGTCTGCGGCCAGATCGGCCGTGCCGCCCGGATTAACCTTCGGTTTCGTCATGATACCCGTTATGTAGGGCTGGAACCCATCTTAAAAAACCGCAGTGTCATCGGCTTCCAGTTTGTTCTGGATTCTCTGGCCTACGGCGGCCATCCCTCTGAACATATTGAGCCCTTTGATTTTGAAAGCTTTAATAATCCCGACAGGCGCTTTGTGGCAGTTGCCACCAACTGTCATACGGCTTCTCCGGTTTATTTTGAAAAAGGCCATTGCTCGGATATTTTCAAGGCCATCCAGGCTTCGGCTTCCATGCCGCTGGTTTCCCGTATGGTGACGATTGACGGCGAGCCCTATCTGGACGGCGGGTGTTCTGTCAAGGTTCCCTACCGCTGGGCCATTGACAATCGCTTCGACAAGATCGTTGTTGTCCGGACGCGAACCCGCACCTTCCGGAAAAATCCCAGAGAGGATGCCCCCACCGAGCGTCTGATCCAAACACGCTACCGCCACTATCCTCAGTTTATGGAGGCTCTGCTTCATAACGGCGAAATCTACAATCGGGACTGCGACGAAATGAACCGTTTGGAAAATGAAGGGCGTCTCTTCATGATTGCTCCCTCTCATACCATTCCCATCCGTTCTCTTGAGAAAAATATGGAGAGACTGGGGCGTCTTTACTATTTGGGCTATGAGGATGCTGAAAAGGCTCTGCCTTCTCTTATGGCCTATCTCGACATCAGGTCATAGGCCAACTCCCAACAGAGTTTCCACAGAAACTGAGGCCAGGGTATCCGAAAAAAGCAGCTCCTCCATTAAAATATCCACATTGTCATCGGCGTGCTCAACCTCCCGGGAATATATTCTGCTGATATCGATGATATTTTCCTCAGGCTTTAACAAAGTCATATCACGGATAACCAGAAGGGAAAGCACTGAGAACTGAGCCTTGCCGAGAATATTGCCATCCTGCAGAGCTCTTGGAAAGTAGCGGTAGGTAAAATAAGCCATGAGATGTTCGGCATAAAGCTCCCGGTCAGGCTTTTTGATCAGGGCTCTCTCCTTCAGAGCCTGAAGATAAGCCTCCGGTGCCTCAGCCGTCTCTTCAAAGGCTGT
>CAVLCU010000224.1:0-2598 GCA_963661545.1 Lachnospiraceae bacterium
CCAGAAAGCTCACCGGCGTAAGAGCCGCTACCATCAGGGTGATCCACACATTCTTGGAAAACATAAAGATCAGAGTCACAATGATCATGATAATGCCGGAAAAGAGCTGGGTAAACCCAAGAAGCAAACCATCGGAAAGCTGGTCCACATCGGCGATCACCCGCTGTACCGTATCCCCGGTGCTGTGGGAATCCAGATAGGATAAGGGAATGTGCTGCAGCTGACGGATAGCCTTGCTGCGGATATCCTGCACCGTGCGGAAGGCCAACCGGTTATTGATGATATTCATAAGCCAGAGGGATATGCCTGCAAGGACGGCCATCACAAGGATTGCCTTAAGATAATTTCCCACCAGGACAAAATCCACCTGCCCCTTGTCGATAATGCCGTCAATGGCATCTCCGAAAAGATACGGAATATACAGCTGAAGAATAACAGACACCGCTGCCAGAAGAATACTCAGCACCAGAAAGAACCAGTGCTTGCCGGTTATTTTCATAACCTTGCCAAGGGTTGACATGGCTGATGATTTTTTCATGCCATCACCTCCTCTGTCTTTATCCGGCTTTTTTCCTCAGTCGGACGCTCCTCCGGATACTGGGAATAATAGATTTCCTGATAAACGGGACAGGCCTCCATCAGCTCCTCATGGCTCCCCTGGCCTGCCAGGGTACCGTCGTCCAACACCAGGATCTTATCCGCATGACGAATGCCGGAAGAGCGCTGAGATACGATAAATACCGTGGTTTGTGTCAGGGATGCCAAGGCCTTGCGAAGCTTCAGATCCGTGGCATAATCCAGAGCACTGGCTGAATCATCCAGAATCAGAAGGGAAGGCTTCTTTACCAGAGCTCTGGCAATGGTGAGCCGCTGCTTCTGTCCTCCGGAAAGGTTGCGGCCATTTTGCCGGATAACAGCATCCAGGCCTCCCTTACCTTTAATAACATCAAGAGCCTGAGCCATCTTGGCTGCCTTCATAAGGTCCTCATCAGAGGCTTCTTCATTTCCCCATTTCAGATTTTCCCGAATGGTCCCCTCAAAAAGTACCGCCTTCTGGGGGACAATGCCTACCTTCTCCACCACAGCTTCCTTGGAGTACTCCCGCACATCCCTTCCTTCCAGCTTAACACAGCCCCCGGTAGTATCGTAGAACCTCATAATCAGGTTAACCAGAGTGGATTTGCCGCTGCCGGTACCTCCTATGATACCCACCGTCTCTCCCTGATGAGCTGTAAAGCTGATATGCTCCAGGGCACTGTCAGAGCCCTGGGTATAGGCAAAGGAGACATCCTCAAAGGCCACTGCCGGTACCTTTTCTCCTTCCTCCTGCAGACCCTTTAAGACTGCTGTGCCGTAGGTAATGGAAGGCTTAACCTCCAGCACCTGTTCAATACGGGAGGCGCTGGCAAGAGACCTGTTAATGGCAATGATAAAGGAAGCCATTTTAATCAGCTCCACAATAATCTGGGACATATAATTATAAAGAGCAACCACATCCCCTTGCTGAAGGTCACCCAGATTAACGCTGATGGCCCCCTGATGGATCAGAATAATGGCGGCAATATTGATAATGACATAGGTCAGAGGATTCATGAGAGCCGACAGCCGGCCGGCGATCTCATTAAGGCGGGTGACGGCTTTATTTTTTTCATCAAATTCCGCCACCGACTCTTCTTCCCGGCAGAAGGCACGAATGACGCGGACACCGCTCATATTTTCCCGGGTGACCCCCAAAAGAGCATCCAGTGCCCTCTGAACCTTCTTCAGAATGGGAATACTGAAGAGCATGATGCCGAAAATCACCACCGCCAGTACCGGAATGACCACCGCAAAGATCAAAGCGCAGCGGACATTTATGGTAAAGGCCATGATCATGGCACCAAAAACAATGAAGGGGCTTCGAAGAAGAAGCCGAAGCGCCAGATTCAGACCATTTTGAATCTGATTGACATCACTGGTCATTCGGGTGATCAGCGTATCCGACCCCAGCTCATCCAGTTCCTTGTAGCTCAGGCTCTGAATATGGGCAAAAAGATCCTGACGGATTTTTCCCGCCACCCCCACACTGGTTCTGGCTGCAAACCACTGAGCGGTAATGGAAAGGCCAAGTCCCGCTGCTGCCAAAAGAATCAAAAGGATAAAGCAGCGAACCACATAGGCCCTGTCCTGAAGGGCTATGCCGTTATTGATAATGGCTGCCACCACCAGCGGCACAAACAGATCCATCAGGGCTTCCGCCATTTTAAACAGCGGGGCCATAATGGCCTGCCCCTTATAATCCTTAAGATAAAAACGAACTCGTTTCATTTTCTCTCCCGGTTTATTTCCCGTTAAAATTTTATTCCTGAAAACTTTCAGCTGTCCACAAATATAAAAGTCCTTTTTACACAATTTCTGTGTAAAAAAGGACCTTACCTGCGTCGCTTGCCTTAGCCTGCGAGGCTTATTTATTTCTGACCGTAATAGGCGCCCGGTCCATGCTTTCTGTAATAATGCTTATCCAGAATATACTGATTCATGGAAGCCTCCGGATTGATCAGAAGGGTTTTAATGGCCATTTCAGCCACCTTATCCATAACAACCGCATTGTATACCGAG
>CAVLCU010000225.1:0-2011 GCA_963661545.1 Lachnospiraceae bacterium
CCCATCCGGTGGCGCTTGCCCTGATTCGTGCTTCCGGTGGCTATATTGCGGCTCCCTCAGCCAATACCTCAGGCCGCCCAAGCCCCACCCGGGCGGAGCATGTGGCTGAGGATCTTCAGGGGAAAATCCAGATGATTCTGGATGGCGGCGAGGTTAATATCGGTCTGGAATCCACCATTGTTGATTTCACGGAGGATATCCCTGTTATTTTAAGGCCGGGTTATATTAATGAGGAAATGCTGCATAGAGCTTTGGGAGAGGTTCGCCTGGATCCGGGACTTCAAAGTGAAAACGAGCACGTAAGACCTAAGGCTCCGGGAATGCGCTATCGTCATTATGCTCCCCGGGCGGAGCTGGTCATTGTGGAAGGTGAAGGAGAAGCTGTCAGGGGTAAGATCAATGACCTGACAAAAAAGGCCCGTGAGACCGGAAAAACCGTAGGCATTATGACATCGGCTGAAAGCGCGCCCTTCTATTCCCCTGACAGTCTTAAGGTTATGGGCAGCCTTTCCTCTGATGAAGAAATTGCCCGTCATCTTTACGGGGCTCTGCGGGAGTTTGACGAGGAAAAAATCCAGGTGATTTATTCAGAGGCCTTTGAATCCCCCCGTATGGGACAGGCCATTATGAATCGTCTTTTGAAAGCCGCGGGACATCATGTCATCACGGTGGAATAGGCTTTGAACATAGAAAAATCAAAGGCCCTTAAGAAGAGCCGGATAGCTGACAGAGAAAAGGGTGAAGAAATAAGCCGGTGACAAGCGGCTTGGAAGGGAAAGTCATGGGAGAGAAAAGACAGGATTACATTACCTGGGATGAATATTTTATGGGTGTTGCCTTTATGTCGGCCATGAGGTCCAAGGATCCCAATACACAGGTGGGAGCCTGTATTGTCAGCCAGGATAATAAAATCCTTTCCATGGGCTATAACGGGCTGCCTAAGGGCTGCTCAGATGATGAATTCCCATGGAAGAGAGAGGGAGAACCTCTGGAAAATAAATATTTTTATACCACACACAGTGAATTAAATGCTATTCTTAATTACCGTGGGGGATCGCTGGAGGGCTCCAAGTGCTATGTGACCCTTTTTCCCTGCAATGAATGTGCCAAGGCCATCATTCAGGCCGGCATTAAAACAGTGATTTATGACAGTGACAAATATGCTCTGATGCCCTCCACCGTGGCCTCGAAGAAAATGTTCGATGCTGCCGGGGTGGCTTATTATCAGTACACAAGAACAGGAAGAGAAATAAAATTTACGATATAGGAGAGTATCATTATCATGGCTGAAAACAAGAAACTGGTGGAACAGATTACGGCAAGAGATGTGGATTTTGCCCAGTGGTACACGGATGTGGTGAAAAAGGCGGAGCTGACAGGCTATACCTCCGTTAAGGGCTGCATGGTATTTAAGCCTGCCGGCTATGCCATCTGGGAAAATATCCGCAATGAGCTGGACAGACGCTTCAAGGAAACCGGCGTTCAGAATGTCTATCTGCCCATGTTCATTCCTGAAAGCCTGCTGCAGAAGGAAAAGGATCATGTGGAGGGCTTTGCCCCGGAGGTGGCCTGGGTTACTCAGGGCGGACTTACAGAGCTTCCGGAGAAAATGTGTGTCAGACCCACCTCCGAAACTCTTTTCTGCGATCTTTATGCCAAGGATGTTCAGTCCTACCGGGATCTGCCGAAGCTTTATAACCAGTGGTGCTCCGTGGTTCGCTGGGAAAAGACCACACGTCCCTTCCTTCGTTCTCGGGAATTTTTATGGCAGGAGGGCCATACGGCTCATGCTACAGCAGAAGAGGCCGAGGAAAGAACGGTTCTCATGCTTAATACCTATGCGGATTTTGTGGAGGATTTCCTGGCCATCCCGGTGATTCGCGGACGGAAAACCGATAAAGAAAAATTTGCTGGTGCTGAAGCTACCTATACCATAGAGGCTTTGATGCATGACGGCAAGGCCCTCCAGTCCGGCACCAGCCATAACTTCGGTGATGGCTTTGCCAAGGCC
>CAVLCU010000225.1:2021-2548 GCA_963661545.1 Lachnospiraceae bacterium
GGCCTTCGGTATTCAGTATCTGGATAAGGATAATACCTTAAAATATGTCCATCAGACCTCCTGGGGCATGACCACCCGAATGATCGGTGCCATTATCATGGTTCACGGGGATGATTCCGGTCTTGTGCTACCTCCGAAGGTAGCACCTACCCAGTGCGTCATCATTCCTATCCGTCAGAAGGCGGAGGGTATCCTGGATAAATCCTTTGAGCTTAAGGCAAGCCTTGAAAAGGCCGGGATTCGTGTTAAGGTTGATGATTCCGACCGTTCACCGGGCTGGAAGTTCTCAGACCAGGAAATGAGAGGCTTCCCCATGCGTATCGAGCTGGGACCCAAGGACATGGAAGCGGGACAGTGCGTTTTAGTACGTCGGGATACCCGTGAAAAGCTTATAGTGCCCCTGGAAAAGGCGGCAGAGGAATCAAAGAAGCTTCTTTCTCAGATTCAGAAGGATATGTTTGAAAGAGCTAAAGCTCATCGGGATGCCCATATCTTTGATGCTTCTGATTATGAAGAGTTCAAAAGAG
>CAVLCU010000226.1:0-2496 GCA_963661545.1 Lachnospiraceae bacterium
GTACTGATCAGCGGAACTGACGGCGTGGGAACCAAGCTGAAAATTGCCTTTCTTCTGGATAAGCATGACAGCGTGGGAATCGACTGCGTGGCCATGTGTGTCAATGACGTGATCTGTGCCGGGGCGAAGCCTCTGGTTTTTCTGGATTATATTGCCTGCGGCCGCAATGTGCCGGAGCGTATTGCCGAGCTGGTTAAGGGGGTGGCAGAGGGCTGCCTTCAGGCCGGAGCGGCGCTGGTTGGGGGTGAAACGGCAGAAATGCCGGGCTTTTATCCGGAAAACGAATACGATCTGGCAGGGTTTACCGTGGGTATGGTGGACAAGAGCCGGATCATTTCCAATGAAAGCATGAAGGCCGGGGATGTGCTCATTGCCCTGCCCTCCTCAGGCGTTCATTCCAACGGCTTTTCTCTGGTACGAAAGGTTTTTGATTTTGAAAATCATCCGGAGGCTGTTAATCGCCGGTATGAGGAGCTTGGAGAAACCCTTGGGGAAACGCTTCTGACTCCCACGAGGATTTACGTGAAGCCGGTGCTCTCTCTTTTGGAAAAGGTTAAGGTTAAGGGCATCAGCCATATCACCGGCGGGGGCTTTTATGAGAATATTCCCAGAAGCATTAAAAAGGGTCTGGGAGTCAGCATCGAAAAGAAAAGGGTTCAGGTTTTGCCTGTTTTTGATGTTATTATGAAGGAAGGAAAAATCCCGGAGCGGGATATGTACAATACCTTCAATATGGGAGTTGGTATGGTTATCACCGTTCCTTCTGAGGATGGAGACAAGGCGATAAAATATCTTAAAGAAAAGGGCCAGGAGGCCTATTTCCTTGGTGAGGTGAAATCCGGGGAAGGGGTTGAATTATGGTAAAAATCGGCGTTTTGGTCAGCGGCGGCGGCACAAATCTGAAGGCTCTTCTTGACAGCGAAAAAAGAGGAGAAAATCCCTGGGGGAAAATTTCTCTGGTGGTTTCCTCAAGGTCAGGAGCCTATGCTCTGGAGCGGGCAAGGGCTGCGGGGGTCGAAGGCCTTACCCTGGCCCGGCGGGATTTTTCATCTCAGGAAGCCTATGATGAGGCTCTTCTTAGCCTTCTTAAAGCCCATGATATCCAGTTGGTGATCCTGGCAGGTTTTCTGTCGGTTCTTGGGGAAAGGCTTATTAAGGCCTATCCCAACCGGATCATCAATGTGCATCCGGCTCTGATTCCCAGCTTCTGCGGCAAGGGAATGTATGGTCTTAAGCCTCATCAGGCTGCCATTGAGAGAGGCTGCCGGGTAAGCGGCGCTACGGTTCATTTCGTTAATGAGGAATGTGACGGCGGACCGATCATCTATCAGAAGGCAGTGGATATTCTGCCGGGAGACACCCCGGAGATGCTTCAAAAGCGGGTGATGGAGGAGGCGGAGTGGATTCTGCTTCCCAGGGCAGCGGCTTATGTGAGCCGTCAGATCGAGGAAGAAAAAGGAGAATAGCATGATCCAGAGTCTTTATGAATACCTTTCGAAAAATGAATACCCGGGCCGGGGCATCGCCATCGGCACCTCTCCTTCGGGAGAGAAGACCATGATTGCTTATTTCATCATGGGAAGAAGTGAAAACAGCCGGAATCGTATCTTTGAGACCATTCCCGGGGGAATCTGTACGAAGGCGGCGGACCCGTCCAAAATGGAGGACCCCCATCTGATCATTTACAATCCGGTGCGCACCATTGCCTCCACCACGATTGTTACCAATGGTGACCAGACAGACACCATCTGTGATTTTATTTCTCATGAGGCCTATCCCGGCTATTCCTTCGAGGCGGCCCTTGCCACCAGAGCCTTTGAGGACGATGCTCCCAATTTTACTCCCCGTATCAGCGGGGCAGTAAGCCATGGCGAGGGGGGCTTTAAGCTTTCAATTTTGAAAAGTGATGAGGGCTGCGAGGATGCCGTTCTTCGCCAGTATTTTGATTATCCCAATCCCCGAAAGGGAGAGGGCCGTTTCATCAGCACCTATCAGGGAAACGGCAAGCCTCTGCCGAGTTTTAAGGGAGAGCCCTTGAAGATTGCCATTGACACAGAGGATCCGGAGATTTTCGCTGACCGGATCTGGGAAGCCTTAAATGATGATAATAAGGTGAGCCTTTTTATCCGTGCTATTGACAGAGAAAATGGCAGCTTTGTGGATGTTATCCGGAATAAAAGAAGTTTGGTTCAGAAAAAAGAGAAGAAGACACCGGTAAGAAAAGCAAGGAAAGGACGGGCCAAGGCATGAAAATATTAGTGGTAGGCGGAGGCGGCAGAGAACATGCCATTATCCGTTCCTTAAAGAAAAATCCCGCCTGTGAGGAAATCTGGTGTGCACCGGGAAACGGCGGCATTTCCTACGATGCCACCTGCCGGAACATCAAGGCTTCGGATGTGGAGGTCATGACGGCCTTTGCAGCGGAGGAGAAATTTGATTATGTGGTGGTGGCTCAGGATGATCCTCTGGCTCTGGGAATGGTTGACCGTCTGGCAG
>CAVLCU010000227.1:0-2065 GCA_963661545.1 Lachnospiraceae bacterium
CTTCCGCCAATACCCACAATGAAATGACGGCAGCCCCTCTCTATAGCATCCCGGATAACCTCTCCCACCCCATAGGTGGTGGTAGTCATAGGATTCTTTTCCTCTCTTGACACCTGGGTAATGCCGGCAGCACCGGACATTTCAATAATGGCTGTTTTTTCCTTTTCCAAAATACCATAGGCACAGGTCACTTTCCTGCCGGCAGGTCCCGTCACCTGAATCCGGGTGATTTTTCCTCCGCAGCCGGAAACCATGGCATCTACCGTTCCCTCTCCCCCATCAGCCAGGGGTCTTACCTCGATATCAGCATCGGGATAAACTCTTTTGATTCCCTCTGCCGCACTCTGTCCGGCCTCCAGGGATGTCATGCTTCCCTTAAAAGAATCAATGGCAATAACTACCTTCATATCATTTCTCCTTCTCATCTTATGGTTAGAGACCTGCAAAAATCAGTCCAAAATTCCTGACACTTTCCGGGATTCAAGGATACTCACAAGCGGCAGACTATAAACAGATTTTTCCCTCCGGGATGCCCTATCCCCTATCTAAAAAAGATTATCGATCCTTTGACAAAATCAAAATCATAATACCTTTGCCCACGGTAATTTTAGCTCTCTTAGCCGTAATCTCATTACTGATGCAAAGACTGGAGCCCTTCACAACCGTTGCTTCCTTCAGGGGATAATAAAAGCCCTCCAGGGTTACCCCCTCAGCTCTTTCATAAAAGGGCAGCAGCGAGACATATTTCCCGAAGGCTTCATTCTTAACTAATTCCGTCACCGCAAAGGGGGATGAGCTTTTTCCTTCACCGGCACCGGCTAAGCCGACGGCATTATTTTTTCCCTCTTCGGTATCAATCAGGCCACTTAAGCTATCTTCCGGGGTACCGATGAGGCTGATACGGTTAAGCTCATCAGCCATGACAGCCTTGACTCCCATTCGGAAGGGAATCAAAAGATTATGAACATTAGCCATGAAGTGATCCAGCCTGCCGCCCGTCATACCCAGAAGATAGATTTCATCACTTCCAAGTTCCAGTGCCTTGTAAATGGCCGCTTCCGAATCCGTAAAATCCTTAACTGCCGGATAAACCTCCACACAGGAGCCGGCCTCTTCCATAGCCCTTTTCACCTTAGGCGAGGCACTGTCAAAATCCCCCAGAAGATGATCCGGCTTTCTTCCCGCAGCATAGAGAGCCTCAGCTCCCCGGTCGGCTGCAATGAGAATCGCCCCCTGATGAGCCTTAAGCATATCCTTTAAAAAGGCTGGGCTTAAATCCCCGCCTCCGATAATCATCGCCTTCATATTTTTTCAAAAACATCCTTAAATGCCTGAACCTTAGCTTCAGGATTCTCTCCGAAAACCGCACTGCCTGCCACAATCACATTGGCACCGGCCTGAAGGACGCTTTTTACGTTATGGAGTTTGACACCTCCATCGATTTCAATATCAAAGGAAAGGCCTCGGTCTTCTCTCATTTTTTTCAGCTGAGCCACCTTTTCCAAAGTTCCATCCAGGAAGGACTGGCCGCCGTAGCCGGGCTCCACCGCCATGACCAGTACCATTTCCACCTGATCCAGGTAGGGAGCGATGACATCAAGAGAGGTGGCCGGCTTCAGGGAAATACCGGCACGGCAATTTCCCTCATGAATCCTCCTGATAACTTCAGCGGAATCCTCAGCTGCCTCCACATGAAAGGTAATACTGTCAGCCCCGGCTTCAATGAAGCGCTCCACATATTTAATGGGATCAATGATCATAAGATGAAGATCAAAGAAAATATCCGTTACTTTTCTTAAGGATTCCACCACCGGCAGCCCAAAGGAAATATTAGGCACAAAAACTCCATCCATAATATCCAGATGGAGCCAGGGTGCTCCCGCCTTTCTTACTGCTTCCACATCCTCGCCTAATCTGGAAAAATCAGCTGCAAGAGCTGACGGTGCAAGAATCATCTTCATTGATATTTCCTCTTCTCCGCCTCATAAAGGTCTTCATATAGTGAAACATAATGGCGATATCTCACCGGGCTGATCATGCCCTCATTCAAGGCTTCCTTCACCGC
>CAVLCU010000227.1:2075-2428 GCA_963661545.1 Lachnospiraceae bacterium
ACCGCACATTTGGGCTCGTTAATATGAGCACAGCCCTGAAAATAGCATTTCTTTTCATAGGGTATGAATTCCGGATAATAATGTCCCAGCTCCTCTTTCCCCATATCCGTCAGCTCAAAGGAGGTGAAGCCCGGGGTATCCATGAGAAAGCTGTCCTCACCGATGGGAATCAGCTGAGCATGGCGTGTGGTATTTTTCCCCCGCATAAGCTTTCGGGAAATCTCACCGATTTCCATTTTTATTTCATCCTGAAGGGCATTGGTAAGGGAGGATTTTCCCACTCCGGAGGGACCGGCAAGCACCGTCACCTTTCCCCGAAGGCAGTCCCGGATTTCCTCCAATCCTCTGCCTTC
>CAVLCU010000228.1:0-653 GCA_963661545.1 Lachnospiraceae bacterium
GGATGAAGGGCCTGAACGCCATGCTCCCTGGCGTATGAGGGCATATCCAGCGTACCGTCACAATAAAGAAAGCCGGTTTGGGCTTCAGGGTCCAGTTCCTTGATTTTCATAATGGAATAATGATTAAAGGAGGAATAAATAACCCTCTTTTCAAAGCCCTTCTCCCGAACCAGTCGAAGCACCTTTTCCTCAATGCCGGGATAAAAAAAGATTCCTGTTTTAAGCTCAATGTTAACGGTGAGATTTCCGTCTTTCAGGCAATCAAAAACCTCCGCCAGAGTAGGAATCTGAACTCCCTCATAGGCCAGATTCCCATTGGAAAAATCCAGAGCCTTAAGCTCCTGCAGGGTATAATCCTTAAGATAGCCCTTGCCGTCTGAGGTACGATCTATGGTTTCATCATGACAGACCACCAGTTCTCCGTTACCTGTCAGCTGAACATCCAGCTCCACCCCGTCAGCTCCCAGATCTTCTGCCATTTCAAAGGCCGGCAGGGTATTTTCCGGGCAATAACCGCTGGCACCCCGGTGTGCCCAGACTAAAGGTTTTGGCATTGTAAGCCTCCTTAAAACACAATTGGTAACTTAAATAACAGACATTTCGCCGCCGTCTCAACTCTTTCAGGTCTTTTCTGCATCAGCCGCCTTGGATAC
>CAVLCU010000228.1:663-2399 GCA_963661545.1 Lachnospiraceae bacterium
GGATACTTCATGCCGCATACTCTCGCCATTTTCAAAGCAATCCTATCCGACCGCTTTCCTCAAAAACAGGCTTTGCATTATCAAAAGGCCACCTTCATGAAAAGTGCCACGCAGCATAAGATCACCGCCAGGGGAACATAAAGATAGCGTCCCACACGGTACCAGCCCATGCCTCTTTTCTTTTGGCTTCCCATATTGATGGCCGCAAAAAGCTCATCCTTTTTCATAACATAGAACCAGGATATGGCTCCCAGAGTTGCCCCGATGGGAATAATGTAAATGGAAACCAGATCCATCCAGGAGCCCCACTTGGAAATGGGTTCCATTCCCAAACCAAAGCCCAGGCAAATGGCGCATAAAATAAGCAGCACCGACACCCGGTTCAGCTTTGGGAAACGATGAAGAAGGGATTCTGCCACGGCCTCAAACATATTCTGCAGAGAGCTGACACCGGCAAAAATCATCGCCACATAGAGAATAATGGCAAAAATTCTTCCCAGGGGAATGTCCTGAAGAATGGATGGCAGGGTAACAAAGAGAAGACTGGGACCGGACCCCACATCCACTCCATAAGAGAAACAGGCGGGAATAATAACAAGAGCCGCCACCACCGCCGCAATGGTGTCAAAAAGTGCGGTGCTCTGACTGCTGCTGACAACGTCCTCTGTCTTGGGCAGATAAGCCCCATAGGCCACCATGCCGCTGCCTGTCACAGACAGGGAGAAAAAGGCCTGTCCCATGGCCCAGATCCAGATCATGGGATCGGCAAGAGCTTCCCACCTGGGAGTAAACATAAAAAGATACCCCTCTGCCACATTGGGAAGGAACGCCACGCGAATGGCCAGAACAATAAAGATAATAAAGAAAAGGGGCATCATGATCTTATTGGTTTTTTCTATGCTGTGTGCCCCAAGGAACAAAGTCAAAAGGGTACCCACCACCACAATGATGTGATAGGGGACAACAGAATAAGGAGATGAGGAAAAGGTTTCAAACCAGGAAGCGGTATCCGTGGTCATTAAAGTGCCCACCAGAGAATCCACCAGGGCCTTCAGGATGTAGGTAACAATGACGGAGTAGCCAATGGCAATGCACATAGAGCCTGCCAGAGGCAGCCATCCCAGAATTCCTCCGGCCTTCCCGGCCTTCTCTCCTCTGGTTTCCCAGGCTTTTTTGTAAGCTCCCAATGTGCCGGTACCGGCATACCGTCCTATGGCAAATTCCGCCGGCAATCCCACATAGCTGAATATTACAATAAAAAGCAGATAGATCAGAAGAAAGGCTCCGCCGCCGTTACTTCCCATCTTATTGGGGAAGCCCCAGACATTTGCCATTCCCACTGCAGAACCTACAGATGCCAGGATAAAGCCCCAGCGGCTTCCAAAGCTTTTTGTATTTTTTGCCATTATCTCCCCCATGTTTTTCGGCTGACTCGGCCTGTTTAAACGTCAAAGCCTTACCGCCCTTGTGGTCTTCGAAAAACCTTTCTCAGTTTTCCGCGATTGATAAACTCCACACCCTATTATACCTGTAAAAGCAGATACCGCCAATATTCTTAAAAAAGAATGGGGCTTTCCCTTTACTTTGATAAAATAAAACCCCTCTCCCAAACAGGAGAAGGGTTGTCATTTATCCTCGGCACCATCAGGTGTCATAAAAATTGTCAGTGCCAATACTTTTAAGCCGGTCTATTCCACCAAAAAGCCCGCCCAGGAGGTTTCAAGCTGCGTTAAAAG
>CAVLCU010000229.1:0-2355 GCA_963661545.1 Lachnospiraceae bacterium
GCAGACACACTCCCGGGGTGTTTCGGACAAAAGAACAAGAGCCTCTGCCACCTTGTCAATGGGAGAAAATTCCGTGGCGGTAACCGCTGTCTCATAGGGCGCTTTCCCCAAAAGAGTAAAGCCCCTTAAGGTATTCATATAATTATTAGAGGCGGCATTGATCTGGAAGACGCCGTCCCGATCTCTGGGTGCCAGATTGCCGGCCCGGAGAACCTTGGCATTTAAGTCCTTCTCTAAAACAGCCTCATAAATGAGCCTCTCTGCCAGAAATTTCGAGCGGACATACTGATTATCCTCATAAATCTGTCCCACATAAAGCATATGCTCATCATAAACAAGACCCTCCCGAGGTATCCCGTTGGCGGGATGCCCGAAGATGCTCTCGGTGGAAACGTGAACCAGTCTGCTTCCCGTTCTTTGGCACCAGTCAATGAGGTTTCTTACAATCTCCAGGTTAGCTCTTTCGATTTCATTTCCTCTGGCAAAATGCTTGACGCTGGCGGCACAATTAATAACCGTAAGGTTTTCACCCTCCATCCGGCAGCTGTCAAGGAAAGAAGGATCTGTGGCATCCCCCTCCAGAACGAAAAGACGATTTCCGAAAAGCTCCTCAAAAGTTTCACCGAAATAATGCTGAAGCAGGGACTTTAATCTCTCCTCACCGCTTTGTTCCCTGCCCGGGCGAACCACACAATACAGGCGGCCTGTCCTTTGGTCCATCAGTGCCTTCAGCACATGAATGCCAAGGTAGCCGGTGGCGCCGCAAAGTAAAACATCCTGAAGAGCCTGCCTCTTTCCCTGCCGGAAGGCCTCCCGGGTATTGCCCCGAAGAAGAGCATTGATGGCATGATAATCATAGCCATCCGGTCCTATTTCACTGGTGTCCCTGCCATAGAAGGAGGCGCCGCTTTCCCTGCCTGTTTCTTCCTCTGTCTTTTGAAGGGAAGCCTTCCCTTCCTTATCGACAAAGGCTGCCAGTGCCCTAGGGGTGGTATTTTCAAAAACATTCTGATAAACAATGGCATAGCCCAGCTGATTAGCTGCCACCACCACTCTCATGGCACTGATGGAGCTTCCTCCAAGCTCAAAGAAGTCGTCGACTGCTCCCACCCTTTCCATATCCAGAATCCGGGCAAATATCTGACAGAAATCCTCCTCTGCTTTAGTTTGCGGAGCCTCATAGCCGGCCTTCTTCACCTCAGGCTTTGGCAAGGCCTTTTTATCCACCTTCTGATTGACGGTCAGGGGGATCTTATCCAGCTGCATAGTAACCAGAGGTACCATATAAGCCGGTTTTCGATCCTTAATAAACTGATTCAAGGCCGAAATATCTACTTCCTCAGCACTGACAATGAAGGCTGCCAGATATTTGCCGCCGTTTTCATAGCTGTAGGCCTGAACCGTGGCATCCAGAATACCGGGATATTCCCGGATCACCGCTTCCACCTCCTTGGTTTCCACCCTGAATCCCCGGATTTTAACCTGGCCATCCTTGCGTCCCACAAATTCCACATCCCCGTTTTCACGGTAGCGGACAATGTCTCCGGTGTGATACATACGGAAGGTATTAAAGGGAGTGTCGGTATAAGCCTCCCTGGTTTTGTCCGGACGATTAAGATAGCCCCTGGTTACCTGCGGGCCGCAGAGACAGAATTCCCCGGCAGCTCCGGCAGGCAGGCGATGGCCACCCTTATCAAGGATATAGCCGGCAATGGTAACCATGGGCTTGCCGATGGGAACATTAGGCTCCCAGAAGCGAATGGGGAAGAGACTGACCCCGCAGCAGTTTTCCGTGGGACCATAGCCATTGATAATGGTATAGTTCAGCTTTTCCGGATCCAACGGCGGCAGCTTTTCACCACCCATTACCAGATAACGGAGAGTCTCCATCTCAGGATAATTCTGAACAAACTGTACCCCTACCTGAGTGGTAAGGAGCACCTGAGTAATGCCCATGTCATTGAAATACTCCGCCAGCTCATTGAGGTTCATCCTCACCTCCTCCGGAATAACGCAGAGGGTAGCCCCGTTGAGAAGCGTGCAGAAGGTATCGGACATACACACGTCAAAGCCGAAGGAAGCAAAGGAAGCTGTCCGGCCATCGGTGGTATAGAAGCCCTCATGGGAGGAGCCATAGGCAAAGGCCACCATATTGCCATGCTCAATCTGACAGCCCTTGGGCTTTCCTGTGGAGCCGGAGGTATAAAGCATGATCATAAGATCCCGGGCTTCAGGAGCTGGCGGAAGCTGACAGGTTTCAAGCTCCTTTGCCTCTTTCACCAGATCCTCCAGGAAAAGCACCTCACCCTGATAATCCGTCACAAGAGATACCAGCTCCTTCTCCCCAAGCAGAAG
>CAVLCU010000230.1:0-2348 GCA_963661545.1 Lachnospiraceae bacterium
GCGGCCTGTCGGATCATGCTGATGAACAAGGGGGCCGGAAACCTGCTGCCGGGGTGGCATGCTCTGAGCCGCTATCAATCCATGCCGATGCTGATGGAAAAGCTTCTTATGACCTATGCCAGAGCAGCGGAAAATACTGACAGCCTGACACCGGATAAAAGTGATGTGCAGATGATAGGGGTTTATTCTCCCTGCGGAGGCTGCGGAAAAACCTCTCTGGCCATCGCCCTTGGCCGGGTTTTGGCAGAGGAAAGGCCCACCCTTTTTCTCGATCTCGAGTGGTGCTCGGGATTTGGCACCCGATTTGACCGGGAGTTTGAAAGAAATCTGGCGGACTTTCTGGGGGATATGCTGGAGGAAAAGAGTCATTTGACGGAGCGTCTGGCGGCTATGACCCTTAAATGGGAGGGGCTTGACTACCTTCCGCCTCTGAAAAACCGGGAGGATATCTGGGATACGACGAAAGAAACCTGGCAGGAGCTGGTGACAGTGCTTCGGGAAAGGACGGGCTATGAGGCCTTGATCTGGGATTTTGGCCAGGGAGTTCGGGGGTTGAATGAGCTTCTGATGCTTTGTGACCGGATATTTCTTCCGGTTCCTTCAGATCCGGTGTCCCGGGGAAAGACAGAGGAGTTTATGGCAGGTCTTCAGAATGTCCGGTGGCAGAAGCTGGCAGACCGGATTGAAAGGGTACCGGCAGAGGAGCTTCTTAAAGAGCTGAGAGAAAAAACTGCTTTTTCAAAAAATGAGAAAATGAGGCTGCCTATGGCAGGGGCCCGCCGGCTCCTGCTTAAAAAGCCGAAGGAGAGCTGTTCTCATGCCTGATGCTGAGAGAGGCAGAGAGAGCTTACGGGAGCTTGAAAAAAGACTGAAGGCAGAGCTGCGTCAGGATCTTATGGGGCAGGAGCTCCTGTCAGATGAGGAAATCAGAACTCGTTGCCGGGAACTGGTAGCCTCGGCAGGCCTTGAAAGGGCATTAAGTCTTCGGGAAAAAAGGCTGCTGACAGAGAGACTTTACCATGCGGTGCGGGGACTGGATATTCTTCAGGAGCTTATGGATGATGAGACTATCAGCGAAATTATGGTTAACGGTCCGGAGCATATTTTTATTGAAAAGGCAGGACGGCTCAGGCCATGGCCGGGAAGCTTTGATTCCCTGGAGCTTCTGGAGGATGTGATCCGCCGTATGGTGGGGCGGTGCAACCGGGTTATTAATGAAAGCTGCCCGGTGGCCGATGCCAGGCTGCCGGATGGCAGTCGAATCAATGCGGTGCTGCCGCCCATTGCGCTTGACGGACCGGTACTGACGGTGCGCCGCTTTCCTAAGGAGCCCATCAGGCTTAATTCCCTGATTGAAAGGGAGAGTCTGACAGCGGAGGCAGCCGGGGATCTGGCAGGCTTTGTCCGGGGCAGATATTCGATTTTAATAAGCGGCGGCACTTCCGCGGGAAAAACCACATTCCTCAATGCCCTGTCAGGGGAAATGCCCTCTCATGAGAGGGTGATTACCATTGAAGACAATGCTGAGCTTAGGCTTCAGGGGCTGCCCAATCTGGTTCGTCTGGAGGCCAGAGCAGCGACGATGGAGGGCAGTCGGGAGGTGAGCATTCGGGATCTGATCCGAACCTCTCTGAGAATGCGCCCGGATCGCATCATTGTGGGAGAGGTGCGGGGAGAAGAGGCCTCGGAGCTTCTCCAGGCACTTAATACCGGACACAGCGGCTCCCTGAGTACCATTCATGCCAATAGTGCCTCAGATGCCCTGACCCGACTTGAAACCCTGACCCTCATCAGTGAAGCGATTCCCCTGGAGGCTATCCGGCGGCAGATAGCCTCAGCCATTGAGATACTGGTTCATCTTGAGAGATTGCCGGATGGCCGGAGAGCTGTTCGGGAAATTCTGGAGGTGGTGGGCTTTAGGCAGGGGCAATATGAAATCAATCCTCTGTACCGGCGTCAGCAAGAGGGAGGAGCGTTGATTAAAGAGGGAGAGCTGATTCGAAGAGAGAAGCTTTTGGCATCAGAGGTGACTTTTAAAAGGCGGTAATAAAGCAGATGACGGTGAAAAGAAATCAGGGAAAAGGGCGTAAGAAAAAAGACGCAGGGACTGAGGGCAGGATGCCGGACTACCGTGAGCTGGTAAGTGAAAGAAAATCGCTTTTGAGATTTACATTAGAGGGCATAGCTCTGGCAGGAATTGTGGATTTTCTCTTTTTTCAAAAATGGTTTATGATGCTTCCCCTGCTGATTATCCCCTGGTTTTGGGTGAAAAGGCGCCGGCTGAAGGCAAAGGAAAAGAGACAGAAAAAGCTTTATTATGATTTTAAGGAAGCTCTCAGCAGTTTTTC
>CAVLCU010000231.1:0-2336 GCA_963661545.1 Lachnospiraceae bacterium
GTACAATATATCCGAATGGCAGAGGGCTTTCTGCCGGAGGATTTTAAAATCGGTGAGGTTTGGGTGGATTTTTTATCCCAGGCAAGGGAAGGGGACAGGATTTATCCCCGGATAAGCCTTTTAGAGAATGAGGCTTGGGTGTCCCTGGAAAATGAAAAGGCAGCACCCTTTGCGGTTTTGGTATTTAGAAAAGAACAGGGCTTTTGGGAGTAATAAAATGATAGAGCTTGGAAAAATTCAGGAACTTAAGGTGGTGAAGGAGGCCTCCATCGGCGTTTACCTGGGAACAGAAGAAGGGGCTGATGAGAGAAACCGCATTCTTCTGCCTAAGAAGCAGGTGCCGCCGGAGATAAAAATCGGTGATGTCATTTCGGTTTTTGTTTACCGGGATTCGGATGACCGGCTGATCGCCACTATCCATGAGCCCCTGCTGACCCTGCATCAGGTGGCTTCTCTTCGGGTAAAGCAGATGACGAAGATCGGAGCCTTTCTCGATTGGGGTCTTGAAAAGGATCTTCTTCTGCCCTTCCATGAGCAGACAAAGAATCTTCATGAAGGAGAAGAGGTACTGGTGGCTCTTTATGTTGACAAAAGCAAGAGACTGGCTGCCACTATGAAGATTTATCCCTACCTGGATACCGCATCACCTTATCAGACGGGAGATACCGTGGAGGGCTTGATTTATCAGTATGCCCGAAACTTTGGCTATTTTGTGGCAGTTGAAGGACGCTATTCAGGACTGATCCCCAAGAGAGAGGCTCAGGCCGGCTATCGTGTGGGGCAGACCCTGTCCTTCCGCATCACCCGGGTTCTTGAAGACGGAAAGCTGGATCTTTCCACCCATCAGAAAGCTTATCTTCAGATGAATGTGGATGCGGATGAAGTACTGAAAAAAATTGATGAGGATTTTGACGGTCTTCTGCCCTTTGATGATAAGGCCTCGCCGGAGGAAATCCGTGAGATCTTCGGCCTTTCCAAGGCTGCCTTTAAAAGAGCCGTGGGACATTTATATAAGGAAAGACGTGTTGCCCTTGAGGAGGGGAAAATACGCATGCTTAAGGCTGTGGATAAGTCATAAATTTTCTGACAGTCCATGGAGCCGGAACGATACGCCGGATCCGGCTGCGGTATACCTATGAGTCCGTAGCCTGTGCCGGATAAAATAAGGAGGTATTTTATGAACGCGGCAACCATCACATCCCTGATACCCTCACTGACCGGAAATACGACTTTGCAGGCTGTTATTATCATAGCTGTTTCCCTGCTGCTTTGCTTTCTCGGCTATCGCATCACCAAGCTGACTGTTGCTATAGTAGGCTTTTCGGCAGGCTTGTCCTTTGGCTCCTTCATCGGATCCAAGATAGGAGCCGGCGATGTGGTTACTCTGATTTTGATGCTGGTCATTGGTATTGCCCTGGCTCTGATTTCCTTCATCCTGTATAAGGTGGGTATCTTCCTCATGATCTTTTTCATTGTTTTCGCCATAGGCGCTCTGATTATGGCGATAGTGGGGACAGAGGCTTATGCCTGGCTGATCCTTCTGGCGGCGGCGGTTCTGGCAGGAATTTTGGGTGTGATACTTATCCGCCCTATGGTTATCCTGACAAGCGGCCTCAGCGGCGGTCTGACAGCCATCAGCACTCTGGTATTTCTGACGGGATGGCAGCAGAAGTTTACGTTTGTTGTGGTGCTTGCTGCCGGCCTTGTTCTCGGCATTCTCGGTGTTATTGTACAGTTTAAGACGACCAAGGAAAGAGCTCGTGACCGCAGGAGATGATACATGCCTTTTACACATCTGCATGTCCATACGGAATATTCCCTTTTGGACGGCTCCAATAAAATCAAAGACTATGTCAAAAGAGTCAAAGAGCTGGGCATGACAAGTGCAGCCATAACAGACCATGGGTCTATGTATGGCTGCATTGATTTTTATAAGGAAGCCCTGGCAGCGGGAATCAAACCCATTCTGGGCTGCGAGGTTTATGTGGCACCGGGAAGCCGTTTTGACAAGGAGGGAACCCTCTCCACGGAGGAACGCTACTACCATCTGGTGCTTTTGGCAGAAAATGATACGGGCTACAGCAATCTGATGAAAATCGTTTCCACCGGCTATGTGGAGGGCTTTTACTATCGCCCCCGGGTGGACAAGGAAACCCTTCGGAAATATCATGAGGGTATCATTGCCTCTTCAGCCTGTCTGGCAGGGGAAGTGGCCAGATACCTGGTGCGCAGCCGTTATGAGGAAGCTAAAAAGGCAGCCTTGGAATACCGGGATATTTTCGGTGAGGACAGCTTTTTCCTGGAGCTGCAGGATCATGGCATTCCGGAGCAGAAAA
>CAVLCU010000232.1:0-2332 GCA_963661545.1 Lachnospiraceae bacterium
CATAAAGCCAACCCCCGGATTTTCATTGATAAAATCATAGACCCTCTGGGTTCCAAAGGCCATGCCGGTAACCCCAAGGCCCGGCAGGTGAGTCTTTTTCCGATTGGTGAGCTTTCCTGCCTGCCACAGCTCCACATAGGCATCTGAGCACAGCTCGGTGTGCATCCCCAGATCCGTAAGATCCGACTTGGCCATTTCCTTGCCCAGGACGTTGGGCATACCGCCGATGCCAAACTGAAGGGTGGCGCCATTGGGTATCATAGGCAGAATATAATTAGCCACAGCCACATCCTCCGGTGCCGGCTCTCCCAGAGGCAGAACCGGGAGTGGTCCGTGCTCACCCTCCACCACATAATCCACCTCGGAAATATGAATGGTCTGGCCGAAGCCTCCCGACACCCTGGGCAGCTTATCATTTACCTCCAGGATAACCACATCCGCCTGATCCAGAATGCCCTTAGCTACTCCCGTGGCGCAGTGGAGATTAAAATAGCCATGCTCATCCATGGGGGTGACGCTCATCATAGCCACATTAACCTTCAGGAAATGACGATAATATTCCACCAGCATCCGGAATATCATAGGAATATAGTGGCAAAGCCCCCGATCGCAAAGCTGTCTTTCGTAGGCTGAGCAGTGCCAGCTGTTATAAACAAAATGCTCCTGCCGGGGGTCACTTTCCACGGTCATAATGGGTTCGAAGATAAGATTTCCCCGAATTTTAACATCATAAAGCTCATCCCGGCGTCTGGCCAGGGCTTCATCCAGAAGCTTTGGAAAACCAAGATTAGTGGTATAATCCACCCAGTCTCCGCTTTTCACCACCGTAACAGCCTCATCCGGCGTGCGAAGCTTGCTTTGATATTCCTGATACACATTCATGGCCAGATTCCTTTCCTTTACTTGATCATGATAGGGAAATGGGTCAACAGCTTTCTTTTGATGCTTACCACTCAGCTTCAAAAAAAGCCTTTTGTTACGATTTGTAACCCTCAGGAGCCATGCCAAACCACGTTATGCTAATGTTGACATTCAGACAGATAAGTATTTTATATCGCGAAGTAACACAGGGAGGCTTTACTCTGCTTTCTGCTTCATTCAGGCAGATAAGTATTTTGAATAGCGAAGTAACCCCATGAGCAAAAGAAAGCCTCTAAGAGATGATTTTGCCAATAAGGTTCTGAATCGACTGCGATTTATTTAATCTCCAGCCGATCAAAGGGTGTACTCTGATAAACGTAATAATTCAGCCAGTTGGTATAAAGCAGCTGACCGTAGGAATTCCAGGTCATGGGCGGGGTTTTGGTGGGATCATCCCCAGGGAAATAATTTTTCGGAAAATCCACCGAGGTCAGTCCCTTGGCCATATCTCTTTCGTATTCCAGCTTCAGGGTATCCCGGTCGTATTCACTGTGACAGGTCACATAGAACTGCCGGTTATCCCGGGTTTTGGCAATGGCCGGACTGCCGTCCTCTGTCACTGCCAGAAGCTCCAGCTCCTCATTAGCCAGAATATCCTCGGCATGGACATCCGTTGCCCGGGACTGGGGTGCCACGAAATCATCATTAAAGCCCCGGAAAAGGGGAATATTGGGCTTCAGGATATCATGACGAATAATACCGAAGAGTTTTTTGGGAAGATCATATTTACGGATATGGTGATGATAATAAAAGCCCGCGTAGGCTCCCCAGCAAAGATGAAGGGTGCAGTGAACATGGTTCTTGCTCCACTCCATGATCTTGCATATCTCATCCCAGTAGACAACATCCTGATAATCCACGTAATCCAGAGGGGCTCCGGTAATGATCATGCCGTCGTATTTATTATCCTTAACCTCCTCAAAGGTATAATAAAACTTATCCAAATGAGAGCCGCTGGTATGGGAGGAGCGGTAGGTTATGGTCTGAAGGAATTCAACCTGCACCTGAAGAGGGGTATTGGAAAGCTTCCTGAGAATCTGGGTTTCCGTCACCTCCTTGGTGGGCATCAAATTCAGGATCAGTACCCGAAGGGGACGGATATCCTGATGGGTAGCCCGGTATTCAGTCATAACAAATATATTTTCATCTTCAAGAATCTGCTGTGCCGGCAGAGAATCCGGAATGGTAATGGGCATTTCTTTTTCTCCTAATATTACACTGTCTTTACGCTTACACGCTCCCCATTATACCCTTGAAGGCATTAAAAAGCCAACATACAAAAAGCAGTGTCTGTCGTGCTTTCGTATGCTGGCTTTATCTGTCAAAAAATCTTTGGTGTGCTCAAAGCGGTCTCCGGTATAAGCCCCAGGGACACTTTGACGTGCTCGAAGCCGCCGGTATAAGCTACGCT
>CAVLCU010000233.1:0-2322 GCA_963661545.1 Lachnospiraceae bacterium
GTATGGTTCAGATACAAGGGAATTTTAAAATCATCCAGACATTGAACAATATTTCTTTTAAGACCGCCGGAATAGGGCATAAGCTCAGCCACCGCCAGAACCCTGGCACCCTCCAGCGTCAGGCGTCTGGCCATAATAAGACCGATGTCCCCGGAGCCTAAAATCACCACCCGTCGTCCCGGCAGATAGCCCTCCACGTTAACCAGCCGTTGGGCGGTGCCTGCCGAATAAATACCGGCAGGACGATAGCCCGGGATATTCAAAGCGCCTCTTGGTCTTTCCCGACATCCCATAGCCAGAATAATGGCCTTTGCCTGAATCACAAACAAGCCCTCTGTTCCGTTCATTGCCGTAAGGCGCCGGTCCGATGAAATATCCAGAACCATGGTATTTAGGAGATAAGGAATCTTCTTCTCCTCAACCTTTTCAATAAAGCGGGCGGCATATTCCGGTCCTGTCAGTTCTTCCTGAAAGGTATGAAGACCAAAGCCGTTATGAATACATTGGTTGAGAATACCTCCCAGACTGCCATCCCTTTCCAGGATCAGAATGTCCCGTATTCCCCTTTCATAAGCCGAAAGTGCCGCTGCCAGTCCTGCCGGACCTCCGCCGATAATCACCAGGTCACAGCTTTTCATTCCTCCACCTCCGCTATTTTGCTGTCCGTTAAAAGCTCTGATCCTCTGCCTGATTTTGACACCTTCATCATTGGCTCCGGAATATTTTCCGACAAAAGAGCCATGGTCTTCGGTGTGCAGAATCCGGCCTGACATCTGCCCATGCCGGCTCTGGTTCTTCTTTTAATACCGTCAAGAGAGCGGGCGCCTAAGCTTCTCTTAATGGCATCCCGGATTTCTCCCTCTGTCACCAATTCACAGCGGCAGACAATACGACCATAGGCCGGATCCTTTTTTATCAGCTCATTACGCTCTTCCATAGACAGTTCATTGGGACGGATCAGACCTTTTCTCCTCTCTATGGGATTTTTCTTCTTTTCAAGGTGAAGTCTTTCAGAAACCTCCCGGGCCAGGAATGAAGCAATCGCCGGTGCACTGGAAAGCCCCGGGGATTCAATGCCGGAGGCATCAAAGAAAAGAGGAGCGTCCTGGGCTTCTCCCACAATGAAATCTCCCCCATCCTCATGAGCACGAAGACCCGCAAAGGAGGTAATTACCTGATCATAAGGAAGTCCCTTCACGCTTCGGGAGGCTGTGGCCCTCAGGGACGCCAACCCCTCTTGTGTGGTATTAACTCCCTCCTTATCGGAAATATTTTCAGCGGTGGGCCCCACCAGGAGATTGCCATGTACCGTAGGTGTTACCAAAACTCCCTTTCCCATTTTCGAAGGCAGCTGAAAAATGGTATGGGAAACATAATTTCCCACAGCTTTGTCCATCAGGCAATATTGCCCCCGTCTTGGGATAATACGCTGTTTTTTCCGGCTGACCATATTATGAAGGGTGTCCGCGTAAACTCCGGCACAGTTAATAACCGCCTTGGTTTCCATGTCACCCCGGGAGGTTTTCACGATGTAGCCGACGGCAGCCTTTTCAATTCCCAAAACCTCCGTATCAAGCTTAAAGCTTACCCCGTTTTCAGCAGCGTTTTCAGCAAAGGCAATGGTCATATTAAAGGGACAAACGATACCGGAGGTAGGGGCCCACAATGCCTCTTCAACCTCCAAAGACAAATGCTCCTCCATACCGGCCAGTCTTTCACGATCAACTATCTCCAGCCCTGGAACACCGTTTTGGATACCCCTCTGGTAAAGGTCTCTCAGCTTTTCAGGATCCTCCTCTTTGGTACGGACAACCAAAGCACCGCAACGCTCGAAGGGAAAATCCAGCCTTTCCGCCAGATCGTCCATCATGGCATTCCCTTCCACATTAAAACGGGCCTTCTGTGTTCCCGGCTCGGCATCAAAACCGGCATGAATGATGGCACTGTTAGCCTTACTGGTTCCGCAGCACACATCCTCCTCACGCTCAACCACTGTAATACTACCATGATAACGGGAAAGCTCCATAGCCACCGCTGTGCCCACAACTCCCCCTCCGATAATCAGTACATCTGTCATACTTTCATCTCCATCTGCAGATCAAGGATATTCCCCTCTGTTCAGCCACACCGGTTTTTTCCGAATTCAAGGATATTCGTAGTCCCCTCCGTGCTTTATTCAATGAAATTCGTGCCGTCCATAGCTCAGATATCAGACTGTGTCCGGCACCTGAATCATGAGTCATCCTTTCCTCCAAGGATACTGGTTTTCTCTCTGGTTTTATAAAATCGTTACCCTATATTTTAGCAGATTTTCATGAATTT
>CAVLCU010000234.1:0-2302 GCA_963661545.1 Lachnospiraceae bacterium
CTTCCTCCAATGTACGGGGATGACCATCCTCCAGGCCAAAGCGCAGCACGATGACCTGCCGCTCTCTTTCCTTCAGATCGCCAAGAAGGGTGTCGATATGCTCCCGCAGCATGACAGATTCAACATTGCCCTCCGGTGACAATACGTTGGAATCCGCCACGAAATCGCCGAGGTTAGAGTCGTCTTCTTCGCCGATAGGGGTCTCCAGAGAAGCCGGTTCCCGGGCAATCTGCATGATCTCCTGTACCTTCTCCTCGCTCATCTCCAGACGTTCTGCCAGCTCCTTCACAGAAGGCTCATAGCCCAGCTCCAGCGTCAGCTTTCTCTGCATCTTGGACATCTTATTGATGGTCTCCACCATATGCACCGGCACACGGATGGTTCTGGCCTGGTCAGCCAAGGCCCGGGTAACGGACTGGCGAATCCACCAGGTAGCGTAGGTAGACAGCTTGAAGCCCTTCTCCGGATCAAACTTCTCAACACCCTTGATCAGGCCAAGATTTCCCTCCTGCACAAGGTCCAGGAAGCTCATGCCCCGCCCGGTATAACGCTTGGCAATGGAAACCACCAAACGGAGGTTCGCCTCAATCAGACGTTGCTTCGCCACCTCATCGCCCTGCTGTTTCCGGGTGGCCAGACGGAATTCCTCCTCTGCACTCAGAAGAGGCACTGTACCAATCTCCTTCAGGTACATACGCACCGGATCCTCTGTGCCGATACCCTCCAGAAGATCCACAGCATTCAGATCGATGTTTTCCCCGTCTTCCTTGGAGAATTCCTCCTCCATGTCCTCCAGGTCATCTGCATCCGGACCATCATCGCCAGTTTCCAGCTGCTTCAATACAGCCTCATCCACAACCGGATTGATTTCAATCCCGCGATTTTCGATCAGACGATTGATGTTGTCCATCTGTTCCTCTGTGAGACCGGCGTCCGCAAATGCTTCCGTAATCACATTGGCATCTATGGAGTTTTTATTGGCTTTCGCCTGTTTGCAAAGCTCTTCAACCTTTTTCAGTAACTCTTCTCTCTCCAATGTAGCTGCCTCCCTTTCAGACTTGTAGGCCTATTTGTCTTCAGCACCTCCATCACTACATCGCTGCGCGATGTGCGATGGGGCGGTCCAGAGGCGCTACGCGCCTTGTCCGCCACCAGGAAAATCACAAAAACGTTTCGCAGAGCAAGCTCAGCTCTCCCTTTTGGATTTTCCTGATGGTGCTAAACATTTACCAGATGCTCTTCGCTGACACCACTGCCAGAAGCAGCAGCACCAGCCCCAGGGCAATGTCCGTCCCGTCCTGTAGATTCAGTCGATGTCCCTCGCTGCGCAGGCATATCACCACGCTGCCCAGCCGGATCATGGACGCAAAAAAGAAAACGAACGGAAAAAGCATCATATTTTCATTCGGATTTATAAAGGCAATCACAGCCATCACCACAACGATCAGTGACAGCACGATATGCAGAATGTCCAGCTGCCTGCCTGTGCTTTTCTGCCGCCGGCGGTACATGCTTTACTCGCCTCCCAGCGTTGCGTATACCACAGCCTTGATGGTATGCATACGGTTCTCTGCCTCTTCGAAAACCACGGAATGAGCGGACTCGAAAACCTCATCCGTAACTTCCATCTCGGTGATGCCGTACTTCTCTGCAATCTCCTTGCCCACCTTGGTCTTTGTGTTATGGAAGGAAGGCAAACAGTGCAGGAAAATGCAGTCAGGCTTTGCATAGGAAAGCGCTTTTGCATTTACCTGGTACGGGCTGAGATCGTGGATACGCTTCTCCCAGACAGCGCTGTCCTCGCCCATGGATACCCAAACATCTGTGCACAATACATCGGCATCCTTGCAGCCCTCTGCCACATCCTCTGTCAGGGTAATCGTTGCGCCGGTTTCTGCGGCAATGGCTTCACAGGTCTTCACCAGCTCGGCATCCGGGAAATACTCCTTCGGACAGCATGCGGTATAGTGCATACCCATCTTGGCACAGGCTACCATGTAGGAATTGCCCATGTTGTAACGGGCATCTCCCATATAGGTCAGCTTCAGTCCAGCAAGCTCACCCTTGTGTTCCATGATGGTCAGGAAATCTGCCAGCATCTGGGTCGGATGGAATTCATTGGTCAGGCCGTTCCATACCGGTACGGAAGCATACTTGGCAAGCTCCTCCACCAGCTCCTGACCGAAACCTCTGTACTCGATTCCCTCGTACATGCCGCTCAGCACCCGGGCAGTATCCTCAATGCTCTCCTTCACACCGATCTGTGAGCCGGTGGGGCCGAGGTAGGTGGAACCCATGCCCA
>CAVLCU010000235.1:0-2153 GCA_963661545.1 Lachnospiraceae bacterium
GTGACAGTAAGGTGATTTTTAATACCATTTATCATGGCAGACGGGAGAGTAAGCTGAAGAATACCCTGGGAATGCTGGTAAAAACCCTCCCGACCGCCATAGATTTTAAGAATATCGAAACAACCTCGGAGGCGATGACAGCTCTCAGAACCCAGAATCTTAAGATGAGGGAGAGTCTTGCTTACGGTCTGGCGGATCTGAGCCGTGACACCGGGATTAAAAGTGAGGTTCTTTTTGCCTATCAGGATGATTTCCACCAGTTTGAGCTGAATGTGGATAATCATCGAATCCCCATTGATAATCTGGAAGAGAAATCCCCGGGACTTGTTTTTTCCACGGAAATTTTCAGAACCTCTGAAGGCTATGAAATGGCCTGTATCTATCCGTCTCATCGTTACAGCCGGAGCCTGATGGAAAGCTTTATGGCTTCCTATGAAAATATCCTGAAGGAGCTTTTGGTCAAAACTCATCTTCGGGATGTGGAAACAGCAGGTCGGGAACAGTTAAGACTTCTGGATAACCTGAATACCAAGATCTTTTCAGAGGAGCTTGGAAAGGAAAGCATTGTCTCCCTTTTCCGTGAGTGTGCTGAAAAATATCCGGACCTGCCGGCAGTGGTTTTTAAGGAAAAAAGCTATACCTTCCGGCAGCTTAATGAGATAACGGATCGTCTGGGGGCTGTGATTTATGAGAAGGTGAAAGGAAAGGCAAATAAGCTTCCGGTGGTATCTATTCTTATTTCCCGGAATGAAAATATGGTCATAGCACCTCTGGCTGCCATGAAGGCAGGCTGTGCCTATCAGCCTCTGGATCCGGCCTATCCGGCAGAACGGCTGAATTTTATGGTTCAGGATGCCGAAGCCTCCCTGATCATTCAGGAGCCTGCCTATGAGGAAATCCTGTCCTATGAGGGAGCAGAAATTCTTTCAACGGATGACTTTGAGGGGATTTTTAAGGCGCCTATGCCTAAGGCTCCTTTGCCGGGAAGCTCTCCGGAGGATGTTATGGTACTTCTCTATACCTCAGGCTCCACCGGGGTTCCCAAGGGAGTGATTCTGGAGCAGCGGAATGTGGCAGCCTGGTGTCGCTGGTATAATCAGTATCTTGACCTGAAGGCAGGAGACAATTTGGCCTGCTATGCCTCCTTTGGCTTTGATGCTCATATGTCGGATATTTATCCGGCCCTTACCGGCGGAAAAACGGTACATATTATCCCGGAGGAAATACGGCTGGATCTGATTGCCCTGAATCAGTATTTTGAGGCCCATGAGGTAAGAAGTACTTTGATCACCACGGCGGTGGCTTTTCAGTTTGCTTCAAATATCAAAAGCAGCAGCCTGAAATATCTTCTTACCGGTGGTGAAAAGCTGGCGACTCTGGATCCGCCAACGGATTATACTCTGATTAATCTTTATGGTCCCACGGAAACCACCATTTCAGTAACGGTTAAGCCGGTGCTGGAAAAGGAGATGAATATTCCCATCGGCCGGTGCTATGAAACCAATAAGCTTTATGTGGTGGATTCCTATATGAAGCGGCTGCCGGTGGGAGCACCGGGAGAGCTTATCATTGCCGGGCCTCAGGTGGGACGGGGATATCTTAACCGTCCGGAGAAGACGGCAGAGGTGTTTATCAAAAATCCCTTTGTCTCTGAGAAAAATGAGCTTTTTGAAAGAGCCTATCGTACCGGTGATATTGTCCGTTATCGGGAAAACGGCGAGATAGAGTTTGTGGGCAGACGGGACCAGCAGGTTAAGATTCATGGCTACCGCATTGAGCTGAAGGAGGTGGAGGCGGTAATCCGTGAGTTCCATGGCATTACCGATGCCACGGTTCAGGCCTTTGATGATCCTAATGGCGGTAAGTTTATCGCAGCCTACGTCTGCGGAGACTCCCCCATCAAGATAGAAGAGCTGAAGGCCTTTATTGCGGATAGAAAGCCCTCTTACATGGTGCCCTATGTAACGATGCAGCTTGACCGCATTCCCTACAATGTTAATCAGAAGGTAGATAAAAATGCCCTGCCTAAGCCGGAGCTGACGGTAAAATCAACGGCCTCGGCAGTATCAGCTCCCCTTAATCTTCTGGAAAAGGAGCTAAAAAAACTGCTTTCTGATCTCCTCGGTACCGAGGACTTTGGCATTGCTGATGAG
>CAVLCU010000236.1:0-1021 GCA_963661545.1 Lachnospiraceae bacterium
CCCCACATGAATGGGAGAAGCCACAACATACGGCCATCCGAGACGCTCCATCAGATAACAGAAGGCTGTAATGTCCCCCAAAGCATCCATGGTTCCCACCTCATGAAAATGAATCTGCTGAATGGGCCTGCCGTGAACCAGACTCTCAGCTCTTGCCAGACGCCCATAGACAGCAAGAATTTTCATTCTGACCTTCGGGGTAACCGCAAGGGAAGCTATCTGATTCTGAATGAAAGCCAGGGTCGTATGGTGATGATGCGGTAACCGGCCGGCTTCCCTCTCTTCCGAAGCTCTGCCCTCCGGTTTCTTTTCTGCCTCTTTTTTCCCTAATTCATGGCAAGGAGCGGATGCCGGGGACATAACCCTCTCCTCCCCGCCTTCCTCTCCCAGGTCCGTCAGGACGCGAAGATGCGTTCCTGTAACGCCGCATTTAACCGATTTTTCCCTTTGATAGACAATACCGGGAATTCCCAGAAGATTCAGCTCCTCCAAAGCCTCCTCCGGATCTTCCGTAAGCTCCAGAAGGGCTCCCGCCAGCATATCCCCGGCAGCTCCCATGCCGCAGTCTAAATAAACTGTCTTCACGTCCTTACCCCCATATGATTCATACGGCTTGCCGCAACTGCTGCTCCGAAGCCATTATCAATATTAACCACGCTGACACCGGAGGCACAGCTGTTAAGCATGGCCAGAAGGGCGGAAAGCCCCCCAAAGGAAGCTCCGTAGCCCACAGAGGTAGGAACAGCGATTACCGGACAGGAGGCCAGTCCTCCGATAACAGATGCCAGAGCTCCTTCCATACCCGCCACGGCAATGATAACTCCAGCCTCCATAATCACATCCAGATGCTTCATCAGCCGATGCAGGCCGGCTACCCCCACATCATAGAGTCTCTCCACCTGATTACCCATCATTTCCGCTGTAAGGGCCGCTTCCTCTGCCACCGGGATATCTGAGGTTCCTGCCGCTGCTATCACAACCTTTCCCATACCGTCAGCCTCGGGTTTTTGTCCCATCACCC
>CAVLCU010000236.1:1031-2143 GCA_963661545.1 Lachnospiraceae bacterium
AATAATAGACCATAGGGAAGGCCTCTTCTATCCTTTCAGCTCCCTCAGGAGAAAGTCTGGTAATAAGGATGGTGTCCTGGTGATGAGCCTTCATGGTTTTAATAATGCCGATGATCTGCTCCGGGGTTTTACCGGCTCCGTAGATCACCTCCGCCTGTCCCTGGCGTATTTCCCGGTGAAGATCCACCTTGGCAAAGCCAATGTCCTCAAAGGGCTCCTCTTTAAGCCAAAGAGACGCCTCTTCCACGGATATCTCTCCCTGCCGTACCCCTTCTAAAATCTCCTTTAAATCTTTTTTCATCATTTTCCTGTTCATGTTAAAAGGGAGCACAGCCCCTTCGTTTTCTGCTCCTGCTAAAAGGGTGCACAGCCCCTTCACTTTCTGCTCTTGCTAAAAGGGAGCACAGTCCCTTCGCTTCCTGTTCCTGTTAAAAGAGTGCACAGACCCTTTGCTTTCTGTTCCTGCTAAAAGGCTGCACAGCCCCTTCGCTTTCTGCTCACGTTAAGGGGACACGCTATCCCCTCACTTCCTGTCCATATGATAGATGCTTACAAGACCTTCGATGCTTATTATGCCAAAGGAATTTGTCCTGCAGGTTCCTCTTACGCCGAAGATAAGCTCTGCCCTCCTACTTTAAACGAAAACGGTCGGAATGGCAACTCCCCTCCGTCCCACGAACAGAGACACTCCCCCTTCTCATAGGCAAAGATACTCCCCCTCCTTCTCATGGGCAGAGACTGTCCCATGACTGTATCGAGAAAGCGGGACCTCAACGCCGAGATTCCATCGAGCCTGTCTTTGCACATCCCTGCTTCGCCCTATCCGGGAGTCATAAGATGTTGTACCCTTTTTCTTTTTTTGATGCTGCCACAAAAAAAGACCGATCCGCATTTGCAGATCAGCCTTTTTTGTATCCATGGCTGTCTTATAAGACTTCCATGGCGTTATATGAGTTAAGAAAGAATGTTTTTCAGAATTCTGTCATGACTTTGGCGGATACCTTACATCATGCCGCCCATGCCCTGGGCAGGAGCAGCAGCCGGGGCCGGCTCCTTAATGGTGCCTACAGCAGCCTCTGTGGTCAGCAAGGTAGCGGCAACAGAGTTAGCAT
>CAVLCU010000237.1:0-1417 GCA_963661545.1 Lachnospiraceae bacterium
GACCTATTCAGAGGATGAGAAGGCAGCACCGGAGGCTTATACGGCGGTAAAGGACGTGAGCCTGGATATTGCCCCGGGGGAATTTATTGCCATTTTAGGTCATAACGGTTCCGGAAAATCAACCCTTGCCAAGCATATCAATGCCCTTCTTCTGCCTACTCGGGGAACAGTCTGGATTGACGGGAAGGATACGAAGGAAGAAAAAGAAATCTGGCGGATTCGTCAGAAGGCGGGAATGGTTTTTCAGAACCCGGATAATCAGATCATTGGCACGGTGGTGGAAGAGGATGTGGGCTTTGGCCCTGAAAATCTGGGGATTCCCACAAAGGATATCTGGGAAAGAGTTGATGAGGCTCTGGCTAAGGTGGGGATGACAGCTAAGAGAAAAAGCTCCCCCAACCGTCTTTCCGGTGGTCAGAAACAGCGGGTAGCTATCGCCGGAGTAGTAGCCATGAGGCCCCAGTGCATTGTTCTGGATGAAGCCACCGCCATGCTGGATCCTAATGGCCGCCGGGAGGTTCTCCGGGTGGTACGCGAGCTTAATCAAAAGGAAAAGGTGACGGTGGTGATGATCACCCATTACATGGAAGAGGTGGTTTTTGCCGACCGTGTCTATGTGATGGATCAGGGACAAATCGTCATGACGGGAACTCCCCGTCATATTTTTTCCCAGGTGGAAATGATGAGAAGTCTGCGCCTTGATGTGCCGGAGGAAACGGAGCTTTCCTTCCAGCTGCAGAGGGCCGGCTATGATATACCCATTACCCTGACCCGGCAGGAATTTGTTAAGGAAATCCTGTCTCTTAAGAAAAGGGAAAATGAATCGGAAATTGAGACTCTGCCGAGAAAAGATGAAGAAGATGACAGGCAGGAAACACAGACTCTTCAGCCTGAGGCAGGCCTGAAAACTCCTTATGAGGAAATAAAAGGCAGTCTCAAGCTTCGGAATTTGGATAACACGGCGCCGGAAAAGACGGAAGAAGCCGGTGGGGTCTCTTTAGAAGCACCGCTTCTTCAGCTTGAAAGGGTCAGCTATTCCTACAGTCCCGGCACTGCCTATGAGGTAAAGGCTCTCAGGGAAGTTAATCTTGAAATTGGCAGGGGTGAGTTTATCGGTATCATCGGTCATACGGGTTCCGGTAAATCCACGCTGGTACAGCTTTTAAATGGCTTGGAAAAACCTACGGACGGCCGTATTTTATGGAAGGGGGAGGATATTTCCGGAAAGGATTTTCCTCTTCGCCAGCTGAGAACCCAGGTGGGTCTGGTTTTCCAATATCCGGAGCATCAGCTTTTTGAAACGGACATTCTCACCGATGTGTGCTTCGGCCCTAAAAACAAAGGCCTGTCAAAGAAAGAAGCCGAGACAAGAGCCTGGGAGGCCCTTCAGCAGGTGGGGGTGCCGGAAAGCATGTAT
>CAVLCU010000237.1:1427-2140 GCA_963661545.1 Lachnospiraceae bacterium
CATGTATGGCATGTCCCCCTTTGATATTTCCGGAGGACAGAAAAGACGTGTGGCCATTGCCGGCGTACTGGCGATGGATCCGGAGGTTCTGATTCTGGATGAGCCTACAGCAGGCCTTGATCCGGTGGGACGGGACGATATTCTGGACTGTATCAAAAATCTTCAAAAGGAAAGAGGCATTACGGTGATCCTGGTGAGCCACAGCATGGAGGATATTGCCTCCTATGCCGATCGCGCTATCGTCATCAATGACGGAGAAATTCGTTTTGACGGGGAAACGCGCCGGGTCTTTTCTCACAGCAAAGAGCTGGAAGATATGGGACTTGCGGCACCGGAAATCACCTATATCATGAAGGAGCTTTCGGCAGAGGGCCTGCCGATCAGAACAGATGCCATGACGGTTTCTGAAGCCGCCGATGTTCTGAAGGAGGTACTTTCGCCTCCGGGAAAGGAGAAATAGGCCATGAGGGAAATAACTCTGGGCCAGTATTATCCGGCTGATTCGATCCTGCACAGACTGGATCCGAGAGTTAAGTTCGTGGGAACCTTAGCTTACATTGCCGCCCTTTTTATCGTCAAAGGGTTGGGAGGCTATCTTTTCGCAGCAGCCGTCTTTTTCATTCTGGCTCTTCTTTCCAGGGTGCCTATGAAGCTGATTCTGGGAGGCGTTAAAGCCATTTGGTTTATTCTCCTTCTGACGGTTCTTTTTAATC
>CAVLCU010000238.1:0-2131 GCA_963661545.1 Lachnospiraceae bacterium
GCCTTAACACTGTCCCAGTACCCTACGGCCAGGCCGGCCAGATAAGCTGCGCCCTTGGCTGTTGTCTCGGCGCACACCGGCTGCACAATGGGAATATGGGAAAAATCCGCCTGAGACTGTAAAAGAAAATGATTGTGACTGGCGCCGCCGTCCACCCAAAGCTTTTTCAGCTCAATGCCGGAAACCTCCTGCATGGCCTCAATGATATCATGAGTCTGAAAGGCAATGGATTCCAGGGTGGCCCGAATGATGTGGTATTTATTAACACCCCGGGTAATTCCCACAATCGTGCCTCTGGCATACTGGTTCCAATAGGGTGCTCCCAGCCCCGTAAAGGCCGGCACCACATAACAGCCGTTGGTATCTTTTACCTTGTTGGCCATATATTCTGAATCTGCCGAGGAATCAATCAATCTCATTTCATCTCTCAGCCACTGAATCGCTGCTCCTGCCACAAAAACTGATCCCTCCAGAGCATATTGAACCTTCCCGTCAATTCCCCAGGCAATGGTGGTCAGCAGGCCGTTTTCCGTAAAGACAGGCTTTTCCCCTGTATTCATCAAAAGAAAGCCGCCGGTGCCATAGGTATTTTTCGCCTCTCCCTCTTCAAAGCAGGTCTGACCGAAAAGAGCACTTTGCTGGTCACCGGCTGCCCCGGCAATGGGAATTTCGCCCCCCAGAATGGAAGGATCGCTCACCCCCATGATGCCGCTGGATGGCACCGGCTTTGGCAGCATCACTGAGGGAATATCCAAAAGCTCCAGAAGCTCCTGATCCCATGTCAGGGTATTGATATTAAAAAGCATGGTTCGGGAAGCATTGCTGAAATCTGTCACATGACTTCTGCCTCCTGTCAGCTTCCAGATGAGCCAGGTTTCTATGGTACCGAAAAGCAGCTCTCCCCTTTCAGCTCTTTCTCTGGCTCCGGGAACATTTTCCAGTATCCAGTGAAGCTTGGTGCCGGCAAAATACGCATCGATCACCAGCCCGGTTTTCCGGCGGATCATATCCTCATATCCTGCCCTCTTCAGCTCATCGCAATACTCTGCTGTTCGACGGCACTGCCACACAATGGCCGGACAGACAGGCTCTCCTGTCTGCTTATCCCAAACCACCGCCGTTTCTCTTTGATTGGTAATGCCGATGGCCGCCACCGACTCAGCAGTCACCCCCAGCTTAGCCATAGCCTCTGCTGCCACCCCCAGCTGACAGGCCCAGATTTCCGAAGCATCATGCTCCACCCATCCCGGCTTCGGGAAATGCTGCGTAAACTCCCGCTGAGCCACACTGACCATGTTCGATCTTTGATCAAAAAGAATGCAGCGGCAGCTGGTTGTGCCCTCATCCAGTGCCATGATGTATTTTTCATTCATAAGCCTGCCCCTTCTCCTTTGCCCTTATTGATATTGTTGAGGCGATTTGGATTCTGCAGTCGAAAACTCACCGCCGGAAGCCGCCTTTGCCTCCTCAGTCCCGGCAAAACCGCCTCTTTTCAGCTTTTCTTTGCTTTATACGGCATTTTCGTCTGCCTGACTTTCAATGCCTAGGTTTCATTATATCATATACTCAAATCTCCTTCCCATGCTATAATATACTGAGATTCAAAGGGAGGTTTTCCTATGACAAAGGACTTGGTGCTTGCAATTCTAAAGCAGCACAGTGACTATATTTCGGGGGAAATGATCAGCCGCCAGTTAGGTCTCAGCCGCATGGCTGTCAATACCGCTGTCAAAGCCCTTCGTGCCGACGGCTATGACATTACATCCTCCACCCGTCTGGGCTACTGGCTGAAAAATTCACCGGACAGACTGACATCGGGTGAGCTTCTTTCCTGGCTTGGTGCTGAACGCATGAAGGGAATTACGGTTTACGAAAAAACAGATTCCACCAATAAACAGGTTAAGCTTCTGGCCGATGAAGGGGCCCCTGCCGGTCAGACTGTCATCGCCAACGAGCAAACCGCCGGCCGGGGACGACGGGGCCGCTCCTTTCTCTCTCTGAAGGATAAGGGGATTTACCTCTCCTATCTTTTAAGGCCAAGCTGTACCCCAAACGAGCTTGCCTCCATTACCGCCTGGACAGCTGTTGCTGTTGCCAGAGCCGTAAATACGGTTACCGGCCTTAAGCCCTG
>CAVLCU010000239.1:0-2127 GCA_963661545.1 Lachnospiraceae bacterium
CTTCTCCGCTGTTCTGATGAAAATGGCTGAAGGTCGTGATGGTGCTACCGGCTTTATTGAAGATTATACCTACGACTTAACACCGGGACAGGAGCTGGAGCTGGCTTCTCATATGCTGGAGGTTCCCGCTTCCTTCGCTGCCACGAAGCCGAAGATTCAGGTACATCCCCTTGGCATCGGCGGAAAGGCTGATCCGGCACGTTTGGTATTTGACTCCGTGACAGGAGACGGCATTCAGGTTACACTGGTAGATATGGGAGATCATTTCCGTATTATCTGTGCCGATATCGAGCTGGTGAAGGTGCCGCAGCCTATGCCTCATCTGCCGGTTGCTCAGATTATGTATCGTCATAAGCCCAACTTCGAAATCGGAACAGCAGCCTGGTGCTATGCCGGCGGTGCTCATCATTCTGTGGTATCCACCAGCCTTACCAGAGCGGATATTGCTATGTTTGCCAAGCTGACAGATACCGAGCTTATCGTTATCGGCGATGATACCAAAGAGGCGGATCTTCTGAAATTTTAATCACATCTGAGTCGGAGGAAAAACAAATGGCAGGAACACAAGCAGCAGAACTGATTGCCCGGGGAGAAGCCGTTATCGGTATTGAATTCGGTTCTACCCGTATCAAGGCAGTCCTTATTGACGAAGAATGCCGGCCCATTGCCAATGGGGAGCACAGCTGGGAAAATCATCTGGAGGGAGGCTTCTGGACCTATTCCCTTGAGGAGATCCATGAGGGGCTTCGCTCCTGCTATGCAGATCTTAAAAGAAATGTTAAGGAGCAGTACGGGGTTACTATTAAGAAGGCAGCCGCCATTGGCTTCAGCGCCATGATGCACGGCTATCTGGCCTTTGATGAGCAGGACAACCTTCTGGTGCCCTTCCGTACCTGGCGAAATTCCACCACAGGAGAGGCAGCTGAGGAGCTTTCCGCTCTTCTGAAATTTAACATTCCCCAGAGATGGAGCGTTTCTCACATTTATCAGGCTATCCTGAATAAAGAGGAGCATGTGGACAAGGTCAGCTTTATGACCACCCTGGCAGGCTATATTCATTACCTTCTCACAGGCAAAAGGGTGCTGGGAGTGGGGGATGCTGCCGGTATGTTCCCCATTGATTCCACAGTCTGTGATTATGATGAGGCCATGCTTAAAAAGTTCGATGAGCTGACAGCCTCCAAGGGCTGGCACAAGGCCTTTAAGACGGTGCTTCCCAAGGTTCTGAAGGCCGGAGAGAATGCCGGCACTCTGACGAAGGATGGTGCCGCCTTCCTAGATCCTGAGGGCGATCTGGAGGAGGGAATTCCCATGGCACCTCCGGAAGGCGATGCCGGCACCGGCATGGCTGCCACCAACAGCGTAGGAGTCAGAACCGGTAATGTTTCCGCCGGTACCAGTATCTTCTCCATGGTGGTTCTGGAAAAGGCTCTTTCGAATTACTATGAAGAGATTGATATGGTGACAACCCCTGCCGGAGATCCGGTGGCCATGGTTCACTGCAATAACTGCACCTCAGATATTAACAGCTGGATGGGACTTTTTAAGGATGTGCTGGGAGCCTTCGGTCTTAAGCCGTCGGCTAATGACCTGTATACCACCCTTTACAAGACGGCTCTTCAGGGAGATCCCTCCTGCAAGGGACTGATGGCCTATAACTATGTCTCCGGTGAGCAGATTACCCATATGGAAGAAGGACGTCCTCTCTTTGCCACCATGCCGGAGTGCGAGCTTTCCATTGCCAACTTTATGAGAACCCATATTCAGAGTCTGGCAGCCACTTTGAAGATCGGCAATGATATTCTGACTAAGGTTGAAAAGGTAAATGTAGACAAGATCTACGGTCACGGCGGCTTCTTCAAAACCGAGCTGGTGGGACAGAAAATCATGGCAGCGGCTTTGAATATGCCGGTGTGTGTCATGAAAACAGCCGGTGAGGGCGGCCCCTGGGGTATGGCTCTTCTGGCTTCCTATCTGGTTCGTAAGGAAGAGGGAGAAACCCTGGAAAAATACCTGGCTGAAAAAGTCTTTAAGGGCGAGGAAGGTACCAAGGTTGATCCGGATCCGACGGATGTGGCAGGCTACGAGGCCTTTATTGAGCGTTATAAGAAGGGCCTTGCCATGGAA
>CAVLCU010000240.1:0-1312 GCA_963661545.1 Lachnospiraceae bacterium
CCCCAAGCCATCCCAGGGTACCAAGAGACACCAGATCAAGGACTACACCTACGATACCTAAAACCAATGAAGCAACTGCCATGTTGTTTTCCTCCTCAAAAAAAGTCTGATAGTCAGCTATTGGCTGTCCGACATTTTAACAAGCACTCTTGTCCGCCTTTCTTCCCGGATACCTCCCGGTTTTCAAAGAAGAATCAGGGCAGGATGACAAAAGGCTTCCAAATCTTCTTTTTATCTGTCATTGCCAACACTATTTAATTTAATAAAAATCCCTTCCCCCGTCAATAGCAAGGCCTCTATTTTCCCGTCTTTATAGCAAGGGTCCTATTTCCTTTCTTTAATAGCAAGACCTCTATTTCCTGTCTTTATAGCAAGACCTCTATTTTCCTGTCTCTCCCGTTAAAGTTCCCTCGTCCTTAACCCCTGCTTTTCAAAGCTCTGACCCTGAAGCGCGGAAAAAATTACCGGTCTTCAACTTTCCTGAAGACCGGTGATATAAGTTTTTTCGGTGAATAACTGAGGTGTTATGCTCTTATAAAGAATATTCTCTGCCATAGTAAGCCATGAGATAAATTTCCTTAAGCTCACTAATCAGAGGATAGCGGGGATTGGCTCCCGTACACTGATCATCAAAGGCCTGCTCCGTCATCTCATCCAGGGTATCCAGGAAATACTTCTCCTCAACACCATATTCCCGAATAGAGCTCTTAATGCCGATGGTTTTCTTCAGCTCCTCAATTTTCTTAATAAGAAGCTCAAAGGTTTCCTGATCATCCTTCCCGGCAATGCCGTTGAAACGGGCAATCTCACAGTATCTTTGAAGGGTGTGAGGATAAGCATACTGGGGGAAGGTTCCCATCTTGGCCGGGACCTCGCTGGCATTGTACCGCATTACGTAAGTCAGCACCAGGGCATTGGCTACGCCGTGAGGAATATGGTGGAAGGCTCCCAGCTTATGAGCCAGAGAATGGTTAACTCCAAGGAAGGCATTGGCAAATGCCATACCCGCCATGCAGGAAGCCATAGCCATCTTATCCCGAGCCTCTACATCCGCCGCTCCCTTCTCATAGGCTCTAGGAAGGTAGTCAAAGACCAGCTTTGTTGCCTTAAGAGCCAGACTGTCCGTAAACTCAGAATTCATAATGGACACATAAGCCTCCAGGGCGTGGGTCATAACATCGATACCGGAGGCCGAGGTCAGACCCTTGGGCTGAGTCATCATATTATCCGTATCCACGATGGCCATCTTCGGCATCAACTCATAGTCAGCCAAAGGATACTTGGTACCGGTCTTTTCATCGGTAATAATAGC
>CAVLCU010000240.1:1322-2116 GCA_963661545.1 Lachnospiraceae bacterium
TTACCTCCGAGCCGGTGCCGGAAGAGGTGGGAATCGCCACAAAATAGGCCTTCTCCCCCATTTTCGGAAAGGTATAGATTCTCTTACGAATATCCATGAAATCCATGGCCATATCCTTAAAATCCACCTCCGGATGCTCGTACATCACCCACATGATCTTGGCGGCATCCATAGCCGAGCCGCCTCCCAGAGCAATGATCACATCCGGCTCAAAGGCCGTCATGGCCCGGGTGCCGGCAAGGGCACAGGAAAGTGTGGGATCCGGAGCCACCTCAGAGAAGCAGGTATGGGAAATGCCCATTTCGTCCAGCTTAGTCTCAATGGGCTTGACATAGCCATTTTTATAAAGGAAGCTGTCTGTGACAATAAAGCATTTCTTTTTATGCATAACAGTGCCCAGCTCGTCCAGAGCCACCGGCATACAGCCTTTTTTGAAATACACCTTTTCCGGCGTTCTGAACCAAAGCATATTTTCTCTCCTCTCAGCCACCGTCTTGATATTCAGAAGATCCATAACCCCTACATTATGGGAAATGGAATTGCCTCCCCAGGAGCCGCAGCCCAGGGTCAGTGAAGGATCCAGCTTGAAATTGTAGATATCACCAATGCCGCCCTGGGAGGAAGGGGTATTAACCAGGATACGGCAGGTCTTCATACGGGAAGCATGCTCAGAAAGCTTTTCCTTTTCATTAAGATCAATATAGAGAGAGGAGCTGTGGCCGTAGCCTCCGTCAGCAATAAGTCTTTCAGCCTTATCCAGCGCCTCCCCGAAGGTTTCTGCCCTGTACATAGCC
>CAVLCU010000241.1:0-2102 GCA_963661545.1 Lachnospiraceae bacterium
CCTTGCAGATCATAAGGGTTTCCTCCGGATCGCCATAGCCGTTAACACTGGCAATCAGGCATTTAACCCCCAGATCCTTGGCCTTTTTAATTTCATAATCCCGCCACTGAGCCATGGTAAGATCCGATCCCCCTTCATTATTTAAGAGAGAATTCAAACCGTTGGAAATCATGTGGCGTGTTGTGTTAACCGCTCCTGTCACAGAAATTGATTTGGTTACCACGGCTCCGCAGCCGGCATTGGCACAGGCAGCCAAGCCCACCGCATCCCAGCCGCAGGGACCGGACCCTAAAACAAAGGGTGAGTCCAGTTCAAATCCGCATAGCCTTGTTTTCAAATTTGCCATTTTCCTCTCCTTTTCATACTTCTTCCTTTTCACGCTCATTTTCAGCCTGAATATAGCGCAGTGCCGATTCCACCCGGGTATGATAACCGGTACACCGGCAGAGGTTATTATTCAGATAATGCTTCACTTCCTCATAGGTGGGATCTTTAAGCTCCCGCCGCAGAGCATAGGTCATAACCACATAGGCCGGTGCACAATAGCCGCAGCCTTCGCCTCCAAGCTCCACCAGATACTGGGCAATCCGGTCTCCCTCTTCTCCCAGCCCTTCAACTGTTGTGATTTCATGTCCCTCGGCCCGAAGTGCCAGACATTCGCAGCTTAGTATGGGCTTGCCGTCAAAGAGAACCGTGCATGTGCCGCAGACCCCGTCATGACAGCCGATTTTCAGGGAGGCTACCCCGTGATCCCTCAGAATATCCGCCAGAAAATCATTGGGAGTCACCTCCCACTCTCTTTTGACCCCATTCAAAACAAAATTAAGCTTCATTCCCTTAGCTCCTCAATGGCCCGTCTGGTAAAGATCCGGCATAATTCATAACGATATTCTGCCGACCCCCGCCAATTACTCCCGAAGGTAAAACTGTCTGCGGTTTTCTGAGCAAAGAGCTCCGGGTCCCTGATGGAAGCCCCCTGAGTATTCATGGCCGCCATAACCTCTTCGGCTAATTTTGCCGGCCCGGGAAAATTGCCCCCTGCCAGAATCCATCCTGTCCCGGCATAGCTTACTGCCATGCAGAAAATAGAATAATCCGCATAGGACAGGCGCATCATTTGAGTTTTTCCCCGGCGCCCCTCCTTCGGTATGATGATCTCCGTCAAGATATCCCTGGGGGTTTTAGGGGTCCTTTTCTCCTGCATATAGGCCCATAGGGTTTTTTCGCCCCCCTTAAAGAAAACAACCCGGGCATTCAAGGCCAGCAGCGTGGGAATAATATCCGAAAAGCCGAAACGGGAGGCCACATGAGCACCGATGCGAATCTGATTTCTAAGCTGAACACCGATAAGGTGACTCAAAGCATCTGTGAGCATGCTCCCGGCAACCTGCTGAATGATCGGGCTGACCTCTATCTCCCGCAGGGTGGCATAAGCCCCGATATGCACCGCCGTCTCATCCTCCGTGATATAATCCAGCCCGCAATCCATAAGATCAACGGCGGTTTTGATATTCAGATGAGTTCTTTGAAGGAAGGTACAGCCGCCGATCAGGCGATTAGCCCTACCCTTTTTAATCAGCTCATAGGCCTCCTCCAGGGTGGCGGGTCTTGCATATTCCCGAATATTCATATCAGACCTTTTTCTCCCTTTCTTTATTTCTGAGAGCCATAAAAACCTTTTCCGGGGTTACCGGCAGAGAATCAAAATGGATCCCCAGAGCATTAAACAGTGCATCGGTAATGGCCGGTGCCGGTCCGCCTGTGGCAATTTCTCCCAGGGATTTGGCACCAAAGGGGCCTGTGGGCTCATAGCTTTCTGCAAATTCCACCTCAATCTCAGGCATGTCCTCATAGCAGGGAATTTTATAGGCTTCCAGATCTCTGGTGAGATTTTGCTGGCGGCGGCCGTATTTTACCTCCTCAAACATGGTCATGCCAATGCTCTGAGTCAGTCCCCCCAAGGCCTGAATCCGGGCATTGATGGGGTTTAAAATCCTTCCGCTGTCAACGACGGCGGCCATTTTAATCAAACGATAATAGCCGGTTTCCTTATCAACCTCCACCTCACAGGTAACGGCCACGAAGGGACTGGGAGCCACATC
>CAVLCU010000242.1:0-2084 GCA_963661545.1 Lachnospiraceae bacterium
GTTCCGGGGTCTCCGTGGGAACCGGCGTCTCCGTGGGAACCGGCGTCTCCGTGGGTGTCGGCGTTTCTGTGGGAGTCGGGGTCTCCGTTGGAACCGGCGTCTCCGTTGGTGTCGGCGTTTCTGTGGGAGTCGGGGTCTCTGTGGGTTCCGCCGGTGTCACGGTAAGATCAATGGTAACCGAGGGCGGCGTTACCACAGTTCCCGCTCCGTTTTTGCCGTCCTGATACATCACATGCTCAAAGCGGATTTCGAAGCTGTCATCCTCCTCCGTCAAAGCCTCCTCCGAAAAAGTAACATACTGAGTCACATCCCTTTCAAAGCCATTGGCGTAAAGAGCCGTAATCTTCATGCCGGTGGCATCAAAGGTTTCCCCGGCATGGTAGGTGGTCTTTGCAGGCAACTCATCCACCCGAAGGCCTGTGATCCGGCTTCCCACCGCCATCATGTAGGCGGAATCATTCTTGAAATAAAGGGTTCCCGACCCGTCTGCAATGAGTGAGCAGATGGCATACTGAGCCTGCTCACCGCTGGGAGTAAAGAGAACACCGGCAGTTTCATAGGTCACCTGCTGTCCCGTCACATAGGTGCTTTCCGTGGTGGTAAGCTCCGGCGTCGTCTGCCCCGGCTTATCCTTCAGAATACGAAGCTTTCCCGGGGTAGCATTATCCATGAAATAAACATAAACCGTACCGTCCCCCTCATCATAAGCCGTGGTCAAAAGACCGCTGGTCTGGGGATAACCCTGGGTTCGTACCGTATAGGCAATGTTCCAGCTATCCAGATCGATAACGGTAATGTTGTGGCCGGAATAGGTTTCAAACTGACCCACCCCGGAAACACCTATGTAGGCCCGGTTCTGATAAATAACCGGCGTTGATGTGCTCATGGCGGGATTTGAAGCATCCTCCGCATAATTATAAAGCTTCAGGCCCTTCAGATTGCTGATGGTGCCGTCATCCGCCACATCCACACGGTAGAAATAGCCTCCCTTAGTGGTAAAATAGGCCTTTCCCTGAGAATAGGTAACGCTGCTTCTGGCATCTCCCGTGTTTGGCAGCTTAATAGCCTTAATAAGAGCACCGGTTTTGGCATTAAGGGACAGGATACTGGCATAGCCCGTGGTATAGCCGCTTGCACCGTCATCCGTGGTTACCAGCACATAATCATCTGTGGCGTAGGCTCCCGCCCAGTAGAAGCCTCCCGGGCTTTCATACTTCCAGGTGGCCAGCTTGGCTTCTTTTTCACTTAAAGGATCCTCATCGGTAACGGACAGGCACACAAAGCTGGCCTTTTGGGTTTCGCCTACCCAGAAGCCGGTATAAAGATAGCCGTTATGATAGACAATGGGGCAGTTAGGCTGACCGCCGTTGGCATCCTGATAGATCCAAAGAGATGTCAGGGTTTCCGCATCAAAGGCCTGGATGGTGCCGTCAGATAAGCCTACAAAGATCATGCCATCCCCATAGGTAGGATTGTTAATACCAAAGGAGGAGTTATGATCCATTTTCGCCGATGCCACCTGGTTTCCGGTAACCACATTGATCTTATAAATCCGGTCAGCCCCATAGGTGTAGAGATAATCTCCCACCAGAATCGGACAGCCGCAGGCATTGCTGCCGTAGCCATCCCCCAGCTTGGTGGCCCAGTAAAGCACCGCATCCTCCGAGGCTATGGGAGTTTTAACGTCAACTACTCCGTTATTGTCCTGGTCCGCCCGGAAAGAAGGCCACACCTCTTCCTGAGGGGTATAGGTGCGGTCCGCTGCCTTTTCAAGACTCACACTGATATTTTGCGCCTCGTCCGGTACGGTAAAATCCGCTACTCTCTGGCCCACATAGCCCTTCCGGGTTACGGTATAGCAGTAGCTGCTTCCCGGCGGCAGCAAAATCTCCCCATTTTCATCGGGATAGGCATAGGTCCCGGTCTGATTATTCACCAGAAAAACCGTGGCATCTGCGGGACTTAGGGTAAAGCTTACGGTCACCGGCTCCTTCTTAATAAGATGCAGGGAATAGGTGGTGGAAAGGGCTCCCTCTTCGTCACAGATAACCTCCAGAGTCAGAGTCTCCTGAGCCTTTTCCGTA
>CAVLCU010000243.1:0-2083 GCA_963661545.1 Lachnospiraceae bacterium
GGCCATGGCCTTTGCCAAAACTTTAGGACTTGAAACTGCCCGGGTGCAGTTTACCTCCGATACCATGCCTTCGGATATTATCGGCTTTTCCGTTTATGACAAGGCCACCGGGTCTTTATCTTACAAGCCGGGAGCCGTGATGACCAATCTTCTGCTGGCGGATGAAATCAACAGAACCTCCAGCAAGACCCAGTCAGCGCTTTTGGAGGCCATGGAGGAAAAGCAGGTTACGGTGGATGGCATTACCCATCCTCTGCCGGAGCCCTTTATCGTCATTGCCACTCAGAATCCGGTGGGATCGGCAGGCACCATGCTTCTTCCCAATTCCCAGCTGGACCGTATTCTGATGAAGCTTTCCATGGGTTATCCGGATTTTAAGAGTCAGGTGGAGATTCTGAAGGAAAGACATCACGAAAATCCCCTGGACAGAATTGAAAGCGTCATTGACAAGGAGGGGCTTTTGGCTCTGATCCGGGAGGTGACAGAGGTTTACGTGGCGGACAGCGTTTATGAATATGAGGCCCACCTGATTGAAAAGACTCATCACAATGTCTATGTTACCCTGGGAGTCAGTCCCCGGGGGGCCTTGGCTGTCAGCCGGGCAGCTAAGGCCAATGCTTATTTAGCAGGGCGGGATTATGTGACGCCGGATGATGTGGCAGAGATTTTCCCTCTGGTATGTGCTCACCGGCTGATTCTCAATACCAAGGCCCGCTTAAATGAATATACGGCGGAGAAGATTCTTGATGGCATTCTCAATGAGGTTGAAAAGCCCATGCTTCGGGAGTTTCGAAAGTGATAAAACGACGAATCCTTGCTGCCATCCTGTGGTTGGCGGCCTTAACCGGACTTCTTGGTGTCTGGATTTTAAGTGGGAGCCTTCTGTGGCTGGGGATCCTGGTGACCCTTTTTCTCCTGCCCTTGGTATCGACCCTTTTTCTGCTGCCCCTGAGAGGACGCATCAGCTGCCGCCTGACTCTGGCCCCTTTGTGTCAGAAGGAACAGGAGGCCGAAGGAATGGTGATTTTGAAAAATACCTCTCATTTCAGTCTCCGGGCAGCGGTAGACCTTGGTTTTGAAAATGAGCTCACGGGGGAAAGGGGAGAAGAAACCCTTTTTGGGATCCTGCCTCCTAAGGGAAAAGCGGAGCTTCCCTTCCGGGTCAGGAGCGCCTATTGCGGCAGGGTAAGGGTAACATCTAAAAGCCTTTCTCTTTTGGATCTTGTGGGCTTTTGGGGAATTCAGGTCAAGGGTGAAGAGTCAGAGGCAGGAACCACCTTTCTCCCCCGAATGTTTCCCTTAGGGGTGAATCTTTCCCTTTCGGCAGTGGCAGCGGATGAGAATGAAACCTATGCTCAGGACAGGTCGGGATATGATTTTACGGAATTGTTTCAGCTTCGGGAATATGTTCCCGGGGATAACCTGCATAAGATTCACTGGAAGCTGACAGCCAAAACCGATGACCTCATTGTCCGGGAGGGGAGTCTTCCCCAGCAGCGGTCGCTTTTGGTATTCTGGGATAAATGTGCGCCGGGAAGCTTGATGCCGGAGACGGCAGATGCTCTGGCGGAAAGTGTAGCCTCCCTTTGCCAGAAGCTCAGCGAGGAGGGCTATGCCTATACCCTGGGCTGGTCAGAGGGAGATGGTCCGATTTTTAAGGAAGCGGATCACGAGGATCAGCTCCTTGGCCTTTTGCCGGAGCTGGTATCACGATCGGGAAAAGTCAGAGGGGAAAAGGAAGCGGTACATCGGGAAGAGGGAGAAAAGGAATACGGTACCATCCTTCTTTTTGCCCATGCCCTGCCTGAAAATCTTGACGGCCTCTGCCAAAAAAGCCGTGTTATCCTTCTGCTTTGCGGAGAGGAAGCACCGGAGGCTCCCTGTCGTCTGATAACCTTTACGCCGAAGGATTATGCTGAAAGGCTGCAGAATCTGGAGTTAACAGAATGAAAGCAAAATCTCATGACAACAGCATAGCACTTTACTCTCCGGCCCATCAGGAAGCTAAGGATAAAAAAGCCTTTCTGAGAAAGCTGCCCTCAGCGGTTCTTTGCGCTGCAGGTCTTGGGGGGATGGGAAGGGC
>CAVLCU010000244.1:0-1692 GCA_963661545.1 Lachnospiraceae bacterium
CGGAAAGGCTGAGTCGTCCTTTGGTGGAAAATGTCCGGGAGGCTTTTCGAATCCTGAAGCTGCCTCGGGAAAATTACGCCCTTCAGGACCGGATGGAGAGCGGCTACTATTATGCCTATTCCCAGAAAAGAGAAATTTGTGCGCGAAAGATTGCTCTTTTTCATTTTGAACAGCAAAGGGATCCTCAAAATCTGCTCCTTGATCTCAAGGTCCGTTACAGCAGCTATGAAGCCAACCGGGCTACCAGACCGGTTTTGGTACGACCGGAAAGGGCAGAGGCTGTTTCTCTTCCGGAAAATCCGGCAGAAAGAGATGAGGCTCTTGCTTCCTATGCTGAAGAAAAAATGGGAAATCAGCTTTTTTCCTCTATCTTCCTGACGGGAGAGGGCTTTGACCAAGGCTGGGCACGAAAATCCCTGACTTATTTATGTCGGGGAAACCGGCATGTTTTTACGGGACAGAATCTTTTTGTCAGGGGAGCCTGCTATGCTTCCTATGATAAGAAGGAAGCCCATGAGCTTCGAGGATTTTTATATCTGGGAGATGATCTGGTTCGAACCAATGTGGGCATGGAAATGCTGGTTCGAGGGAATCCTTCTTATTATCCCCTGATTGCCGCAGGAAGTAACTGGTTTGATGGCGAAAAAACCTGTCGGGTGCTTTTGGAGGATCGTGATTTCCTGGCCTTTTCGATTCAGTCCATGGACGGGAGAGTTCGAAAAATCTACCGAATGGAACTGCCGGGACTTCCCAAAAGGCCAAAGGGAACTACTAAGCTTCTGATATCGGCGGTCTGCACTTCCCCGAAGAGCTGCCGGATCCTGGTGAAGGATCTTGGCTTTGGAGAATTTTTTGAATCCAGCGGTCTTTCCTGGGAGGATAGTCTGGCCTTATAAGAGAGGAGCAGAGAATGAGTGCTTACCGGCTTTGCCGCACAGATGAGGCGGAACAACCCTATTATATTGAAACCATCGGCATCAATATCTATTCATTGGAGGAGCTGTGCTATTACCTGGTTAATGACACGCCTCTTCTGGATGAAACCATTATGAATAAAACCCTGACAGCCTGGATCGACACAGAGCTTCATCTTCGTCAGCTGGCGGAAAATCTGAACCGGGTGGTGACGGAGGATGGTTCTTTAGCTGATTTTGTTCTTCCGATTTTGAAGGAGGATGGCTATCTTAATTTCCGGGAACTGCAGAATTTTAAGGTCATGCTGCTGAAAATGCTGGAGGAACCCCGGGAGGTGCGGCTTAAGAGGAAGGGGGATGCCCTGGTTAAGGGCGACAAGCTAAGCGCCGCTATTGCGGTCTATCATCAGATCCTGGAGCTGCCATCTCTGAAGGTTCGGGATTCTTTTCTGGCAGTGGTCTACCATAATATGGGAGTTGCCTACATCCGTCTTCTCCAGTATCGGGAGGCTCTGGAGTGCTTTGAAAGGGCTCTGAAAATGGCTTATACCCGGGAGTATCTCAAAACCTATCTTTATGCCTTTGCTCTCAGCAAGCCAAGGGATAAATATGATGAAAAGCTTCGGGAGCTTGGTGTGGATGAAAAAACCAGGGAAGAGGTTTCATGGGAGCTTTCGGAGGCGGCCTCTTTATCCGGAGAAAATCCTGAAGATACGGAGGCTTATCTGGACAGCCTGACCCGGGCCTATCATCGGGCAGCAGATGTGTGAGGCGGGTT
>CAVLCU010000244.1:1727-2081 GCA_963661545.1 Lachnospiraceae bacterium
GATTGTGGGAGGATAACCAGTGAAGGAAAATCAATATCAAAGTCCCCTGTCGGGACGGTATGCGTCACCGGAAATGCAGTACCTTTTTTCTGCTGAGAAGAAATTCACCACCTGGCGGAAGCTTTGGGTGGCTTTGGCGGAAACCGAGAAGGCGCTGGGACTGGATATTACGGATGAGCAGATTCAGGAGCTGCGTTCCCACATCATGGATGTGAATTATGAGGCAGCCAAGGAGCGGGAAAAGGTGGTACGCCATGATGTTATGTCCCATGTTTACGCCTACGGTCTTCAGTGCCCCAAGGCAAAGGGCATCATCCATCTGGGAGCAACCTCCTGCTATGTGGGGGATAATAC
>CAVLCU010000245.1:0-2060 GCA_963661545.1 Lachnospiraceae bacterium
CATATAGCCGCTGCGGCCTCGGGGAAGTCCCACGAAAACAGAGCCAGCCACGCCTCCCATACCCAGGATGCAGCCGGCATGCTGAATGGTATCGTTGGGATAATAAAGCCGTGCTCCCACAGCTCCCACATCCGGCCTCTTGCAAAGCCCCAGCATTTCCTCCAGCCATTTATCGGTAATATCAGCACGCACATCATTATTCAGAAAAAGAAGATACTCTCCCTGAGCTTCCTTAACTGCGAAATTATTGATGGCGGAATAATTAAAGCCTCCTTCATAATGAAGGATTTTTACCCTTTTGTCTGCCCTTGTCAGTTCCTCATAACAGGCAAAGGTGGCCTCCTCCGTGCTGTTATTTTCAACAATGAGCACCTCAAAATGAGCGTAGGCGGTTTTCAAAAGTCCCCGAAGACAGGCCCTCAAAGTATCGGCATGATCCTTGTTGGGAATGATCACCGAAATCAGAGGGCTTCCCTGCACCGGATAATGGACCCGGTAAAAGCCGTAATCCGGCAGAAGGGATACCTCTCCCTGAAGCCCCTGCCGCTTCAAATGTGCTTCAATGGCTCTTTTGCCTGCCTCATAGGCATAAAGCTTGCTCATGGGGTTATCCGCCGTGGAGGCCTCATGAGTCCGCCAATGATAGAGGATTTCCGGTACATGGGCAATCTTTTGAGCCTTTTCGCTCATGCGAAGGATAAAATCATAGTCCTGAGCCCCGTCATAGGCCGGATCCAGCAGCTCTCCCTCACCTATGAGAGAGCGTTTGACCACCAGAAAATGAGTGATGTAATTATTGGATCTTAAAAGATCCGGATTAAAATCCGGCTTAAAATGAGGCTGGAGATGCTTTTTAAGGTCCCAGGTCACCTTATCCTCATCGGAATAAATCATGTCAGCCCCCGTCAAAGCCTCCTGCGCCATGCGGTAGAGAGCCTCCGGTGCCAGAAGATCATCATGATCCATAAAGCCGATGTAGTCACCCCGGGCCATTTTAATGGCCGCATTGGTATTTTGGGAAATCCCCTCATTTTTTTCAAGTCTTTGGCAGCGGATGCGGCTGTCTGAGGAAAACTCCGCCAGGACACCCTGGACAGTGTCATCCTCCCCGGAGGCATCGGCAAGGCACAGCTCCCAGTTTTCATAGGTTTGAGCCCTGAGAGATTCCACCAGCTGCCGGAGAAATACCGGCGGCGTCCGATAAGCCGGAACCACTACAGAAATCAGGGGACCCTGGGACAGCTTATTTTTCCTCTGGTCATCCAGCTCCCTTTCTCCGGCACAATGAGCCCGGTACCAGGGATCATAGGGAATCTCCTCCGGCTCCAGCCGATCCTTCACGTGATTCCAGAATTCCTTCCATCCGAAATGCTTAAGATACCGCCAGGCCTTTTTCACCTTGTAAAGAGAAATCGTCATTCCCGGCTTAACCTCCTTTGACGAACCACCAGAAGCATCACAAAAACAAGAAGACCTACCAGAGTCATCATGGCACCCTCCTTAAAGAGGGGGCATTCATAAACAATGGTTACCGAATGGGTGCCGGCCGTAAGATAGACTCCCTGAAAGCCCTTGTCTGCCAGAAGGGTGGTCACCTCTTCACCGTCCACATAGGTAGTCCAGCCATCCTCATAGGGAATGGCTGTAAAGAGAACCCCATCCCTGGATACCGTAACGGTTCCGGCATGTTCATCGGCGGCTACCTCATCCTCCAGATCAATCACAGCCGTCTCATCCCGATCTTTGTAGGAAACCGTCACACTTTCCTCATCCCCGGTGTAGGAACCTTCATCATAATAGGTATAGAGGGATTCCACCCTTGTGCTTTTATAAATGTCAACGGAGCCTGTGGTATTCCAAAGCTCATAGCCCTCAGGTATGGTATCTCCCTCGTCATCCTCCCGATCCAGCAGAATATATTTCACTCCCACCAGAGCCGCTTCATCCGGGTGATCCGTAGCTTCCTCAAAATCATAATGATTCTGATCAAGCCACTCCAGATTCTGCCAGTATGTCCGGACAAAATCAATAATGTACCGGTTCTGGGTGGAGTTATAAAC
>CAVLCU010000246.1:0-2047 GCA_963661545.1 Lachnospiraceae bacterium
ATGGCCCCCAACTGGATAACCACCATAAACATTTCCTTAAAGCTGTCCGTCACATTCAGCTTAACAAACTCATCCACAAGGATCATGTGACCGGTGGAGCTGATGGGAAGCCACTCGGTAATGCCCTCCACAATGCCAAGCAGGATAACCTTTAAGATTTCTAACATCCTTCACTCCCTTTCCACCCATCGAGAGAATAAGGGAAAGAAGGCTTTGCCCTTCTCCTATTTCGTTTTCTTCGATGTGATTTTGGCTATATCTACGATAGACAGCTCTTCACGGTTCACCAGCTCCAGCGAGGAGATCAGGGCTCCGGCCGTATCTATCGCCGTCAGCACATTAACGCCGGTTTCAATGGCAGCCCGCCGGATCTTAAAGCCATCCTGCTGATGCTCAATTCCCTGGGAAGGAAGGTCGATGATAAGATCGATCTTGTGACCCAGTATCAGGTCCATCAGGTTGGGAGCCGGCTGTTCGATCTTGTTGGTACGCACCGCATGAACCCCATGCTCATTAAGGTACTTCGCCGTGCCGTAGGTAGCATAGATACGGTAGCCGATTTTCTCAAACCGTCGGGCAATGGGCAGGATTTCCTCCTTTTCCTCATCCCGGACAGTAATGATCATATTCTTGAACTTAGGCAGGGAAACCCCGGCACCGATAAAGGCCTTATAAAGGGCCTCCTCATAGGATTTTGAAATTCCGAGACACTCTCCGGTGGACTTCATTTCCGGTCCGAGACTGATATCCGCTCCACGAAGCTTCTCGAAGGAGAATACCGGCATCTTAATAGCCACATGCTCGGCAGCCTTCTGAAGTCCCGGCTCATAGCCCATATCACGGATTCTCTCCCCAAGCATGGCACGTACCGCCAGCTCAACAATGGGGATTCCCGTTACCTTGCTGATATAAGGAACCGTACGGGAGGATCTGGGATTCACCTCAATGATAAAGATCTCATCATTCCGTTCAATAAACTGAATATTGATCATACCCAGCACATGAAGAGCCTCTGCCAGCATCCGGGTATATGCGGTAATCTGATCAATGGCCTTCGGACTTAAATGTCTGGCCGGATAAACGGAAATGGAGTCTCCGGAATGAATGCCGGCTCTCTCCACATGCTCCATGATCCCCGGTATCAGTATATCATATCCGTCACAGATTGCATCTACCTCAACCTCTCTTCCCATTTCATACTTATCCACTAAAATAGGATGATCCTGGGAATGGCGGTTAATAATGCCTATATAGGATTCGATGTCATCATCGCTGATGGCGATTCTCATGCCGGCGCCACCAAGGACATAGGAGGGGCGCACCAGCACCGGATAGCCGATACCATGAGCTGCTTTCTTAGCCTCATCAGCCGTAAAGACCGTTTCTCCCTTGGGTCTCTTAATGCCGCATTTCTGAAGAATTTCATCAAAGAGCTCCCGGTCCTCTGCCGCATCTACATTTTCGGCTGAGGTTCCCAGAATCGGTACTCCCATTTCCATCAGATCCTTGGTCAGCTTAATGGCGGTCTGGCCACCGAACTGAACCACCGCCCCATCCGGCTTTTCAAGCTCAACAATATTGGCCACATCCTCTGCCGTAAGGGGCTCAAAGTAAAGATGGTCGGCAATATCAAAATCCGTGGAAACGGTTTCCGGATTATTATTAACAATAACGGTTTCCCAGCCGGCTTTAGAAAAGGCCCAGGCACTGTGAACCGAGCAGTAATCAAACTCTACACCCTGACCGATACGAATGGGGCCCGAGCCTAAAATCAGCACCTTTTTCCGGTCATGGTTCACCTCTGCCTCATTTTCCCCATCATAAATGGAATAGTAATAGGGTGTTGCCGCATCAAATTCTCCGGCACAGGTATCCACCATTTTGAAGGAGGCATGGATCTGATACTGATCCCGCATTTGACGAATCTCCTTCTCAGGCTTTCCTGTCATGGCGGCAATTACCCCATCCGGGAACATCAGTCGCTTCGCCTCCCGAAGAAGAGACTCATCCAGACGCCGGTTCTTCAGGGCATATTCCACCCCTACCA
>CAVLCU010000247.1:0-2043 GCA_963661545.1 Lachnospiraceae bacterium
GTCTAAGAGAGGTCATGTCATCGGCCAGAGTCATAATCAGCTCATTTTCATCCGCCGTAAAGGTATAGTCCCGGCAAAGCTCCGAGCTAAAGCCGGGATAGGCGGCGGTGGCGGTAAAGAGCTGAATGGCATGGGGATTTTCCCCGGAGACGCTAAGGTCCAGGGTCAGGGTTTCCCCATCCTTACAGGATGGTACCTCAAATACCACATAAGGGTCGGCCCCCAGGGCACTTACGGTCAGGTTATCCCCCTCCAGGCTTACCTCACAGTCATTGGAAGACACCATAAGCTCTGAAAGCTGATAAACGGTGCCGGACAGGGAGGAAGAGGAGACGGTTTCGTAGCTGTCGGATACGGAAGCTGTTGATGAAGAACTGTCAGTCAGCTCATCCGTAAGATAGAAGCCCTGAGTTACAAGCCTCATACGGGAAAGCGCATTAAGGCTCTGATACTCCTTGGTATCCACTTTGGCGGTATAAAGATAGCCAAAGGGAAGAGCGTTTTGATTGCGGAAAATCAGCTTTTCAGAGGAAATATCTGTCTCCTCAAAAAGATCTGGGTCAATGGTTTTCAAGGAGAGATCATAGGATGTGCCGAAGACATAGCGTCCCCCTAAAAGGGTAAAGAGATAATAATCATTTTTGTCGATAATAAAGAAATTACTGCTTCCCTGCTCACTAAGATAAGCCTTAGCATAGGCTGACAGGGTGGAGGAGAGGGTGCTGGTATAGACACTGAGACCGTTGTAGTCATTTACCATGCCCTCGTTGGCAAACATTTTGTCGGCGGTGGCGGTAACGCCGTAGAGTGCCGGATCTGTCTGCCGGTCATTGCTCATGCGGTAGAGCTCCGGGTCATTGACCTGAATGGCCGAGGCGGCTTCCTCACTGCCGTCCTGATAATAGGATTCATAAAAGGCAGCCCGGGAAAGATACATGCGGTCATTGATGGTAGGATAATTGGCGATGATAAGCTCAGCCGTAAGAACCACCATAAGACAGAGGGTCAAAAGCTTCCCGGGGTTAATACGGGACGGACAGAAGAAGCCATGACTTTGGACGGAAGCTTCGGGGCGGGTTTTTCTTTTCGGATAGCGAAGATAAAGGAAAAACAGGATTTCATAGAGGATAAAGAAAACCAGAAAGAAGAAGAGAGGCTTTTTGCTGATGTTGTACAGTCCCAAGCGTTTTCCCAGATAGATAAGTCCAAGGCAGCCCATGGTGAGAAGCGGTGAGATGATCAGGGTCAGCCTGAGGGTTTTCTCATCTCTTTCCCGAAGAAGGAAGCGAAGAAAGAAGCCTATGGCGATACACTGGGCAAAGCAGAGCATAAAGGACCAGCGCTGAGCACTCTCATTCATGTTAATGAGGGAGGAAGCCTTTGGGAAAAGCAGAAGCAGAACAGACAGCAGGACAAGACCAAGGGTCTTAAGACGGGATGATTTTTTGAGTATCAGGTATACCAGACCAAAGAATACCAGAGCCGAAACGGACAAAATGGCGGCTTCATAATAATTGCCATAGCCGGTATAACCCGATCCCGGCCCGAAGGTATTGGCAGAGAACAGCCTCCCCAGGAAGGTAAGAAGAGTTTGCTTACTGTAGATTAAAGAAGAGGCTGTCTGAGATCTGGCCGCATCATCTGCCAGACGGGAAAGCCGGTTACTGGCAAGGAAATTATTGATAATGGGAAGCAGAGAAATAAAGCCCATCAGGATTCCCAGGATTCCCATAAGGAGAAGACCGCCGATTTTCCGCAAAAGCTTTTTAAGAGGAAAGCGGCTGAAGAGACTTCGAAGGACCACATAGACAAGGGCAAACTCTGCTGTCATAAAGAGGAAATAGTAATTGGATATGAGAAATAAGCCCACCATGGGAATGAACCAGAGATAACGGCTCCGCCGGCTGTCCGCCAGATAGAGCTCTATCAGAGCCATGGTCATGGTAAACATCAGAATGCAGGTAAGGAAGGAATAATTCTGCCCCCAGAGAATCACATAGGCGGTAAAACTCCAGGCCAGGGTGGGAATAACCGGTACATAGG
>CAVLCU010000248.1:0-2014 GCA_963661545.1 Lachnospiraceae bacterium
GTCTTTGTACTTTATGGTGTCTTCACCGTTATTGACAGGAGGAAAAAACGTCATGCGTAAAGCAACCAAGCTCTATGCCCTGCTGGGGGTTCTGGCGGCGGTTTCTGTAACCGCCTTTGCCGTCAGCCGCTATGAGGCTAAAAAGGAAGAGATCAAAAGCTCCGGGGATGTGATCCTTGAAATTTCCTCGGATACGGTGACTGCCCTTTCCTGGACCAATGAAAGCGGCAGCTTCTCCTTCACCAAGACTGATGGCACCTGGCACTATGATGAGGATGAGGCTTTCCCAGTGGATGCGGATAAGATTGAAAATCTGCTGAGTCAGTTTGCCTCATTTACGGCAGCCTTTACCATTGAAAATGTGGAGGATTATTCCCAGTACGGTTTGGAGGAGCCTACAGCCTCCATTACCCTGACCACAGAGGATGCCACCTATGACCTTAAACTGGGAGATTTCAGTACCATGGATCAGGAAAGATACCTGTCCATCGGTGACGGCAATGCCTACCTGGCAACCGTTGATCCTCTGGACACCTACGATGCGGTGCTTTCGGATGTGGTTCTTAATGATGAAATCCCCACCTTTGACGCCGCAGAGACCCTGACCTTTGAGGGTAATGAGAACTATACCATTACCCGGAATGAAGAGGAAAAGAGCCTCTGCTCCGAGGATGTTTATTTTACAGAGGACAAGCCTCTGGATACGGATAAGGTGGAAAGCTTCCTTACCTCTCTTCAGGCTCTTGACCTTTCGGACTATGTCACCTATAACGCCACGGAGGAGGAGCTTGAAACCTATGGCATGAATAACCCGGATCTGACCATCAGCCTTTCTTACACATCAGAAGATGAGGAGGATGGCGAGGAGGAGACGGAGGATGAGACAAAGGACGGCACCCTGGTTCTTTCTCTTTACCGGAATGCGGAGGAAGAGGCAGCCTATGAAAAGGCCGTAGAGGACGGAGATTCGTCTCTTCCGGAGGTTTCCTGCTATGCCAGAGTGGGAGATTCCTCTCTTATCTATCAGATTGACAGAAGTGATTATGAAACCCTGACAGGGGTGTCCTATGCCAAGCTTCGTCACCAGGAGGTTTTCAGCGGGGATTTTGACACGGTAACAGCCATTGATGTTACCATGAATGGAGAAAGCTACAGCTTCACCTATACCCCGGCGGATGAGAAGGCTACGGAAAATATTGAGGGAGAGGTGACCTACGGAGAGGAGACCTATGATGCGTCGGATCTTAAGGAAGCCATCGAAGCCCTTACCCTTGGTACCATGGCGGAAAATGCCGCTACCGATACCACGGAAATTAGCTTAACCCTTCATCTTAATAATGAGGACTTCCCCACCTTTACGGTAACCCTCTATCGCTATGACGGCACCAATTGCCTGGCTGTCAGCGATGGAAATGAGGATTCCTTCGTTTCCAGAAGCGAAATGGTGGCCCTTACAGAAGCGGTAAATGCCATTATTCTGGAAAAGTAGCAGCCCTCGACAGTGCTGTGCGGCAGCCTGACAGGACATCCAGCCGGTAAATTTGAATGTGAAGTGACGGCAGGATAAGGCCTGGGCCTTTTTGAAGGAGAAGCAGAATGGGTTAAGATGCTTCAAAAAATAAACAAAAACTCTGAAAGGGTTCGGTATGTCAGGGGGCATACCGGACCCTTTTGAGATGAGTCTCGCCTTGAAGCTTCCGGAGAACAGAGAGAAAGACGTAGGGTTTTGCAGGATCCTTCGGTTTCATCCGGTTGAAAAAACAGGTGAAATATGGTCTAATAAACCTGATTAACACGCAGAAGTACTGAAAACTCAGCATCTGATCACTTAAAACATGGTAACGGTTTGGTACCCGCATTTCGATTTTTCCTGGGAAAACTTCGATGTGGCGGGGAAGAAGGGTCTTCGGACCTTGACCATCTGCTGATTATGATCGTGAGGCTGCCCACAAGCAGCTAATTCACGTTGAAATTGGCAGGCACTAAACAGATACAAAATTGTATCCCTTCTACT
>CAVLCU010000249.1:0-1616 GCA_963661545.1 Lachnospiraceae bacterium
CAGGGTGCCTGACAGGCCCTTTTTCAAAATATCCAGGTATTTGACCATTTCATCCTCCGGCAAAGCCAGAAGAGGCTCCGTAAAGGTCATCACCTTTTCCTTATCACTATTGACGTAACAGCCTGTCATCCGATTGATGCAGATTCTGTCCTTGGTCATAAGACGCCGTATTTCGGCGATTTCTTTTTTATTCACTCAAAATTCCTCTTTAATAATATGAACCGATTTTGGACCTGATGCTGATTTTCAGTCTCGAAGCCCGGACAGGTTTCTTTTCAGCCGATTCTCCCTGACAGAACCGCATTGACCACCTGATCATTGCTCCTTGTCATGGTAAAGCTTCGGAGAATGGCTTCAACCGCTTCTTCTGCCTTCATGCCGTTCATGCTTCGTCGCATACGGTTAACCGCCTCCAGCTCCGTGGGTGTCAGCAGAAGATCCTCCCGACGGGTTCCTGATTTAACAATATCGATGGCCGGGAAAATGCGTCTTTCCTGAAGCCGTCTGTCCAGAATCAGTTCCATGTTGCCGGTTCCCTTGAATTCTTCGTAAATAACATCATCCATCTTGCTTCCCGTATCTACTAAGGCTGTTGCCAGGATGGTTAAGGAGCCGCCCTCTCTGATATTCCGGGCGGCACCGAAGAACCGCTTCGGCATGTAAAGGGCTGTGGGATCCAGACCGCCGGAAAGGGTTCGGCCACTGGGGGGAACCAAAACATTATAGGCTCTGGCCAGTCTGGTAATGGAGTCCAGCAGGATAAACACATCCCGGCGATGCTCCACCAGTCTCTTAGCCCTTTCAATCGCCATTTCAGAAACCCTCTTATGATGCTCCGGCTGTTCGTCAAAGGTGGAATAAAGAATCTCCACATTTTCGCCGTGTACGGATTCCTTCATATCCGTCACTTCCTCCGGTCTTTCATCGATAAGAAGAATCATGAGGTAAGCCGAGGGATCCCGGCGAAGAATAGAGGCCGCAATGTCCTTTAGAAGAGTGGTTTTTCCTGCCTTAGGGGGAGAGACGATCATGCCTCTCTGCCCCTTACCGATGGGACTGATAAGATCCACAATCCGGGTAGCCACCGAACCGTCTGCCCTCTCCAGCCGAACTCTTTCATCCGGGAAGGTGGGGGTCATTTTTTCAAAGGGCTGGCGGTGTCTGGCCTCCTCCGGAGGAAGATCATTGATTTTTTCAACGTAAAGGAGGGCGCCGATTTTTTCATTAACTCCCCGGCTTCTGGCCTGCCCCTGAATTTTGTCCCCGCTCTTTAAGCCGAAGCGACGAATCTGGGAGGGAGAAACGTAAATATCATCCTCTCCCGGCTGGAAATTGCCGGAGCGCATAAAGCCATAGCCGTCTGTCATAACCTCCAGGATGCCGCTGACCTGTCTGGCCTCCCGTAGCCGGTCCTGATGGAAGGGGGATGATTGGGTGGGGTATTCCCTTCTGGCATTTTCTGCCGGGGTACTGCCGGGAGATGAGTTTTTCTCTTCGGAGGCCACCTGAGATGAAGCTTTTGCTGCTTTTGCTTCATCAGAGTAATCTGCTGACGGCAAGGTATTGGTGTCGGGTTCGTCTTTGGGAACTTCCCCGGTATTTTTTTCCAGCTTATC
>CAVLCU010000249.1:1626-2001 GCA_963661545.1 Lachnospiraceae bacterium
CCGGGAGTCCCTGTTGATTGCCGGCCTTCCTTTTCTTCCCTTCGTTTTTTCTTCCCTTTGAACCTCAGCCCCCTGGGGCCGTTCCTTTTCATCCGATGATGCTTCCTTTATTCCGGCCGCCTCCCCCACATCTGCCTTCTGTCTGTCGGCAGTATCCCGGTTTCTGAGTCCTGCCTGAAATCTTTCTTTTTTTACGGAAAGCTGACGGCCGGGCCTTTTAACAAGCCTTTGGCTGTCCTCTGAGGGTGCTTTACTTGTTTTTTCTTCCGTTTCCGGCATCTCCCGACCCGGAGCTGCCGAGGATTTCAAGGAAGTCTTTTTTTCTCTGACTTCTCCATAGGCCTTCACGTCTCTTACCCTTGTCCCGGGTTCCTT